>NZ_JBBAKG010000002.1:0-88623 GCF_040403615.1 Haliscomenobacter sp.
GATAATTTCTTTTTTCATTTTTAGCAGTCGCCGCAGGCGGCTGCTAAATAGTTACAATTCAAATACCAAAACGAACACAAACAATTAACGGTTCCTTGTCCACCAACTGACTACCTAACCAAAAAAATTGACCCAGTATACCGTTGGGTGTTTGAAGAAATAGAAGATGAAAGAAATTTCCTACCACAATATCATCGAAACCCACCTCGATTTCTTAATTTCGAAGATATTGACAAGTGTAAAGGAATGGCCTTATCTTTGTTTGATAATTTAGATGGAGCCTTACAGCGGTATGATGAGTTACAAGGAATAATTGGAGGCAAAATTTCCAGAACTTTAGGAACTCAAATTGCTGAGGGAGTTATTGATGAAGAAGATGGAACAAATGGAGAATCTGAACGATTGGGTCATTTTTCGCACCATTCATCAATTTCGGCTTCTTACAGGGATAAATTCAAGGTAATAAAAAAGCTGTAGGAATGGAGCAGGTTCAAGGTGTTGAAATCTCTAATCTGGGGTTTGTTCCTCAAAAATTAGGTGACCTTTTGGAACATGAAGGGCCCTTGTTAAGTCTGTTTGTAGACCAGGAAAATTCTGAGAATCACTATATTTACAAATGGGTAGATCAGGACAATGTGTGCAACCGATGGATGATTTTGCCTTGCTCAACTAAGGAATTGAATGCATTTTTTAATAAATCTTCCACACTTAGAGCTCTTGTTTTAGGAAAACCATATTGTTTTTTAATGGATATAGATGCAGAACTCATTCCCAACAAGTTTCAAGTTGTAGCCATAGAAAAACTTCCCCAAGATTACCTTCCAGCTGAAAAATCGTATTACCAAGAAGAGGTTTATTCTCTTTTTGCCGCGGAATACCTCAAAGGGTTGGCACAACATACCAATGATCGTTTTGATAGTGTACTGAAAGAAATTTCTGATATTAAAGCCTCACAAAACGAAGCAACAAGAGTGCTTAAAGACCTGCTTAAATTACAAGCTTCTTCCTAAATAACGCAGAAAAATTAACTTCCCGATTTTGGGTTTTGAATAGGAAGTCGAACGGTTCATTTCAAGTGAGCTTCCTATTCAAAAGCCTTTTTAAAAATCGGGAAGTAATTTTTTGCGTCATACTAAGGCTCTTTGTGGAACAAACTGTAAATGAAAACACCTACACCGCATGTTCAAAACACCAACCTTTCGCGGGCATTTGAGGAAAATGCGCTGCATCCAGCTTTTTCTGTTGATGCTTATTCCTTTTTTTCTTTTGGGACAACCCAACACAGCCAAGCCCTGGGCATACTGGTGGTGGATGGGCAGCGCCGTCAACAAAGCCGACATTCGCAAAAACCTTGAAGACTTTTCTGCCGCGGGCTTCGGGGGGATGCACATCATTCCAATCTACGGGGTGAAAGGCGAGGAGGCCAATTTTGTGACTTATCTGAGTCCTCAATGGCTCGAAATGCTGGATTATACCTGCATTGAGGCCAAGAAACTTGGTTTGGGAATAGACATGACCCTGGGTACAGGCTGGCCTTATGGCGGCTCGCAAGTTAAAGCGACGGATGCCGCACAGGCTTTTCAGATTCAAAGCATTGAGGTCAAAGGAGCTGAGAAAATTACCGCATTGCCTGCTGTTCCCGAAAAATGGAAAGGGGCTCAATTGATGGCGGTTTCGGCATTTTCCAGTCAAGGTTTTCTCCAAAAACTCGATCTGAGCAAAGGAATCTCCTGGCAACACGCACAAGACAGCAAGCTCTATGCACTGTACCAAATGCCGACCGGACAAAAAGTAAAACGCGCTGCGCCGGGTGCTGAAGGCTGGGTGCTGGATCATTTCAATGCGGGTGCAGTAAAAACCTATTTGCAAACCTTTGCCAGTGTTTTTACCAAAAAAAACTACGGCGTGCGGGCTTTTTACAACGATTCCTACGAAGTATATGGTGCCAACTGGACGGGTACTTTCTTCCCCCGTTTTCAACAATTGCGGGGCTACGATTTGGCTACGCACCTTGATGTGCTGGCACGGGATACGGCCATTACCGACTTGGAAAAACGGGTTTGGGCGGATTACCACGAAACGCTTTCAGATGTTCTCTTGGAAGATTTCACCAAACCCTTGGCCAATTTCACTCACCAATACGGCAAAATCTTGCGGGATGAAGCCCATGGCGCCCCCGCCAATTTGCTCGACCTGTATGCGGCAACAGATGCGCCGGAAACCGAATTCTTTGGAAGCAAACCCTACGGCATCCCGGGGTACCGGGTTGATCCAGACTATGAAGTGAAGCGTTTTGGGCAGCCCGATGCATTTGTGGTCAAATGGGCGTCTTCAGCGGCACATGTAGCGGGACGTAAACTGGTATCTTGTGAAACGGCTACCTGGCTGGGCAACCACTTCAAAGTCTCTTTGGCACAAGTCAAACCCATTGTGGATGAATGTCTGGTTTCGGGAGTAAACCATATTTTTTACCATGGCGTACCGTATTCCCCTCCGGGCGCGGAATTTCCGGGTTGGTTGTTTTATGCCTCCACCAATTTCAACCAACAAAGCCACTTCTGGTCTTTTTTGCCTTACTTGAATGCCTACATCGAGCGCTGCCAAAAACGCTTGCAAGCCGCCAAACCCGACAATGATGTGTTGCTGTATTTCCCGATTTATGACGTTTGGCATACGGCAGGCCGCAAAGGCAAAACCCATCCGATGGAAGTGCATTCGATGGTACACGAGGTCAAAGAAACGCCATTTGGAAAGATGGCTGCATTGTTGACTGCCCAAGGCTACGCTTTTGATTTCATCTCCGATCGTCAGATTCAGGGCTTGCGGGTAGAAAATGGCACCATCGTGAGCAGCGGCGGTGCGCGGTACAAGTCGCTGGTTATCCCAGTATGTGAATACCTGCCATTGGCCACTCTGGAAGCATTGCTGCGCTTGAAGCAGGAGGGGGCTGCGCTTACCTTCGATACCAAACTTCCTCGATCAGTGAATGGTTGGCAAGGTTTTGCCGAGCGGCAAAAGAAATTTCAGGCATTATTGGCCAATTTTCAACCCACCATGCCCCGCGATTGGCAATCAACACTTTTAAAAAGTGGGGTCAGGCGAGAAATTCTGGCAGAGAAAGGTTTGCATTTTATCCGCAAAAAAACGACCAAAGGCATCCTGTATTTCATCAGCAACTTATCCGGTCGGTTTAAACAAGGCAATATTACGCTGGCGGTCAATCCCAAAACGCTGAAGTTTTATGACCCACTGCACGATCGGGAAGGCATGCAAAGCTTCAAAGTTTTGGAGCCACAATTGGTTGAAATGAATCTGCAATTGGCGCCGGGAGAAAGCATTTTTATTGAAGCATTGGACAACGCAGAAGCCTTGAATGAATGGGCGAAACCATTTGTTGCTGCATACCCGATTGAACTTCAAGGCCCCTGGCAAATTGAGTTTTTAAGCGGAAAACCATTTTTACCCCAAGCCTACCGCAGTCAGGTGTTGGAATCCTGGACTTTGGCTCCCGATACGACCGCCCGCTTTTTCAGCGGTACTGCGCGTTATACGGTACAATTTCCTTTGCCAGATGCACAGGTGGGACAAATCGCACGGATCGACCTCGGTGATTTGCGCGAAATGGCAAAGGTAAGGTTGAATGGCCAGGATTTGGGTGCGGTATGGTGCTTGCCTTTTGTGCTGGATGTGCCCAAAGGCATCCTGCAAAAGGAAAATGAACTGAGCATCGAAGTGACCAACCTTTCGGCCAACCGGGTGCGGTATTTAGATCGGCAAGGTGTGCCCTGGAAAAAATTCTACGACATCAACATTGTGGATATTCGATACAAGCCTTTTGATGCGGCGAATTGGGAGTTGGCGCCTTCGGGATTGTTGGATCCGGTGAAACTGATTTTGCAAAGTAGATAAAAAGCGAAAATCTATTTTATTCACCTCAATACCAAGAGCCCACAACGGAAAACCTTGCGGAAAAACGCCTTCCAAGTTGCTGAACTCCAACAAATTTTTCATCTTTAGCGCATCAAACAAAAAACATCGATCGCACATGTTTCAGCAATTAATCAAAGGCTTTTTTTTCTTTTGCACTTTAGGTCTGATTCAAACCGTCAAAGCAAATGTATCCCTGCCCGCAGTGTTGTCTGACAATATGGTTTTGCAACAAAACTCGGAGCTGAGTTTTTGGGGCTGGGCAAAACCCGGCGAAGAAATCACCATTACGACGGGCTGGAATACCGTGCAAAAGGTTAAAGCTACCAATCAGGGTACTTGGTCATTGTTGATCAAAACGCCAATAGGCAGTATGACCCCTTACTCCATCAGCATCAAGGGCTACAATGAAGTTGTACTCAAGAACGTCTTGGTAGGTGAAGTCTGGATCTGTTCAGGTCAATCCAATATGGAATGGTCGGCCAATAGCCCCATCACCAACAAAGATGAGGAGATCAAGCAAGCCAATTTTCCCAATATCCGCTTCTTTTCGGTTGAACACCGCACCGCTTTGAGCCCCCAAATTGACCTGGCCGGAAAGTGGGTGGAATGTACGCCGAGCAGCATGCAGAACTTCAGCGCGATCGGCTATTTCTTTGCCCGCAAAATTCAATCGAGTTTGAATGTTCCCATTGGGGTGATCAATTCCAGTTGGGGTGGTACTCCGGCTGAATCCTGGATGCCCGCAGAGGCATTTGAAGGCAATGGGCTGATTACCGAAGCGGCCCAAAAATTGACCCCTGTTCCCTGGGGACCCGTTGAGATTGCCCGCATTTACAATGCCATGATCGAGCCACTCACCCAATTCAAAATTGCGGGAGCTTTATGGTACCAGGGAGAATCCAATGTAGGTACTGCTTATGCCTACAAAGCAACCATGACTGCCTTGATCAGTAGCTGGCGCAAAAAATGGGGCAATGATTTTCCTTTTTATTACTGCCAAATCGCCCCATACCGGTATGGCAAGCCCATGGAAGGAGCAGAATTGCGCGATGCCCAACGCCGCACGCTGGATGTGCCACAAACCGGGATGGTGGTGACCAGTGACATAGGGGATACCAGCGACATTCATCCCCGCAACAAGTTGGATGTGGGCTTGCGCCTGGCCGACCTGGCTCTGAATCAGCACTATAAAATGAATCAGGACCAGGTTTCTGGGCCTTTGTACAAGGAGAGTCGGGTTGAAGGCAATCACATCACGGTATTTTTTGACAACGCCAATGGCTTGAATTTCAAGGGGTCAAAACTCACTCATTTTGAAATTGCGGGCGAGGACGGTGTTTTTTATCCTGCTGAAGCCAAAATCAACCCAGATAACACCATAGAAGTGCAAGCTGAAAAAGTTAAAAAACCGGCGTCGCTGCGTTTTGCCTGGAGCAATACCGCCACTCCTAATTTGTTCAATGGGGCTGGATTGCCTGCTTCGTGTTTTCTATCCTTTTGACCCAAACCGTTGATTTATAACCCACTTTTCAGGCTAAATCTTTTAATTTTCCATTTACGACTTGTCAGTTGCGGGATATTATCGCCTACAATGATTCCATTCATACTCCTGGAACGAGTGTAGAAACAGCAACGAATGAAGCTGCATATCAATCAGCAATTTGCCAAATGCCATAATTCAGGAGCAATTACATTTGCACTTCGCCAAATTTTGTGAATCGCTAATGCGTAGCTATAATGATCTGGTAATTAATAAAATTTATCAACTATGAAATTCTTTCTGCTTGTTTTTGGCTTTTCACTGAACATTTCCATGCTGTCTGGCCAATCATTTGAAGGCAAACTAACCTACTGGATTGAATACGGTTCCAAGGTTGATACCCATTACGTTTACATTCGAGGTGATTCCATTAGAATTGATTTATCCAAGTGGCTAGACGCTTCAACATCTTGGTATTTTATTGGGAAAAATCAACACTTCATCTACAGTAAATGGAAAAAAAAATACCTGGAGTACCCCATTATCAAGCCAGATCAATTTAAAGAAGTGCTGGCCTATGATTTGAAATCTGATCAAGATTCAATAACCCTTTACTACAAAGATAAAACATTGAACACTGAGCTGAACATTGAAACAACATCTTCTAGCTTTTTAAAACTTCATCCTCAATTAAAAGTGCCATTTCTAAAAGGGATTTTTATACAACTCTATGTCTTAAATGGCAGTGGCTATATTGTGCTGGAATCCAAGACCAATCTTCAATTTAATGTCATGGGGGAAAAAAGAAGCAATCGAAGCCGGCTTATTGCGATAGACCGAACAAAGCCCAGCGTTGAGTTATTCGAAATGAAAATTAATTAGACTTGATCCTCAATCCCTTCAAAGATAAGACCCAGGGCAAACGCATTAAAATCGGAGGGTATTTTCCCTATACTTGTCCGACAATGCACCTCGGTTCATTCTACGATTGATGCTGACTTTAGTTTTGTCACCATTTGTTTTGAGTAGGTTGAGCGCCATTCGGCGGATGAGCCCGAAATTCTGAGGAGCATTATTTTTTCTCTTTCGGCTCTGATCTTCCCCAAAGGTAACATCCATCGTCCAATGGCTCTGATTTTTAATAGCCAAATGCTGTTTCACTTGTTCATTGCACTGGGCTGCGCTTTGCACTTTGCTGCCCAAATAATAGCGAAACTCTACCGAGTATTGCTCTGTACTTTGGATGAAGTGCTCACTTTCAATCTCAATAAGGGTGTTTAAACCTGGCCACTTTGCCCGAATGATTTTGACACTGCTACTCCGAATTTGTTCAATGGGGCTGGATTGCCTGCTTCGTGTTTTAGATCCTTTTGACCCAAACCGTTGATTTAGTATTTAAACCTTTGTAATTTGGGGACGTCTATATCCTAAATCAAGATCATGAAAAATAAATTACCCGTTTTGATATTGCTGTGCTTTGGATTGATGGGCTTCGTTGAAGCGCACAGCCCAGTTTGGGCCAAAGACATTGCCCCCATTCTTTTCAAGCATTGCACCTCCTGCCACAACCAGGGCGGACTGGCTCCATTTCCTTTGCTTTCGTACGATGATGCTTATTTCAACCGCTACTCCATTCTGAGTTCGATCAAAAAAGGCACGATGCCCCCCTGGCCACCCGATCCGGCCTACAGTCATTTTGCTTACGAGCGCCGCATGAGCGCCGATGAAATCCACCTGATCGAAGAGTGGGTCGGTGGAGCCGCCTCTTACGGGAATCCCAAAGATGCGCCAACTCCACCCGTATACAGCAATGCAGCAGCCATTGTTACTCCGCAATTGAGCTTACAAATTCCAGAATATACTGTCTCAAGTGATAAAGATGTTTACCGCTGTTTTCCCTTGGCCAGCGGGGTCAATATCGACAAATTTATTACGGCATTTGAATGCGTACCTGGCAACGCCAGCATTGTCCACCACGTGCTGGTTTATGCAGATACGGCTAAAACGTCGCTCACTTTGGACGCTCGTGATCCTGGGCCTGGTTATTCCGGGTTTGGAGGCGTGGGTTCTAATACGGCTGTGCAAATTGGTACTTGGGTACCGGGAAGTCTACCCACTTTTTATCCCAAAGGAATGGGGCAATTGCTGAACAAAAACGCCATTGTCATTCTCCAGGTTCACTACGCGCCAAATTCAAGCGGACAAAAAGACAAGACGCGTTTTATTGCTAAATTGGAAGACGGCCCCATGCGGCGATTGCTGACATTGCCCATCCTAAACCATTCAACTTCACTGACAAACGGCCCATTGGTAATTCCGGCCAACCAGATCAAGAAAATCAATGCTCAGTTCAGAATACCCGCCCAGGTAACGGTTATTGCAGTAGCACCCCACATGCACTTGTTGGGTCAGTCCATCAAAGTTTGGGGAGTTACCCCCAAAAAAGATACCATCAAAGTAATCCGAATCAATGATTGGGATTTTCATTGGCAGGGGTTTTACCTGTTCAACAAGGCTATGGTGGTTCCCAACGGTACTGTATTGTATGGTGAGGCCATGTACGACAACACCGAGAACAACTTCGAAAACCCCAATACGCCCCCCAAAGAAGTGAGGGTAGGGGAGGCTACCACTGATGAAATGATGCTGGTGTACTTTACCTTCACGACCTATCAAGCTGGAGATGAAAAATTGGTACTCGCTCCCGATGAAATAACGGATAGCAAGAATGTATTACTGAAAAAATTGGCCTTAACAGTTGCTCCCAACCCGGTTCGGGAGGAAGCACAAATTTCTTTTACCTTGCCCGAAGCGGAATCGATCTGGTTGGACGTTTTTGATGAGCAAGGACGCTGGGTACGCAGTCTGGCAAGCAATCAGGCCACGGCCACTGGCCTAAACAGACAAGTATTGAATGTAGCCGATTTGTCCAATGGAACCTATTTTTTGCGTTTGCGTACGCAAAATGGATACGGGTCTGCAACCCTGATTAAAATGTAGAGACGCGATACATCTGGGCAGAGACGCGAATGCATCGTGTCTCTGCCCATTCTATAATTTCGCATAAAATTTTAATAAATCCCACCTTATCTATTATTTTGGCAGTTCAACCAACTGCCAATGAACATCCAGCTATCCACTGTTGAATTGCCCAATTTCGGCATGCCTACTGCCGAACCCATTCTGAGTCAAAACATCTACGAACGACGCATCGAAAAATTGCGACAAAAGATGCAAGCCGAAGGCTTGGATGTCGTCGTCGTATACGGTGACCGTGAGCACAATGCCAACACAACTTACCTCTGTGGCTATGATCCGCGTTTTGAAGAAAGTCTGCTTATTGTAGGTAAGACTGGGATTCCACATCTTTTGCTGGGCAACGAAGGCTGGGGCTACGCCGAATTGGCCCCCCTGCCGGTGCAACGGATTTTGTTTCAATCCCTGAGTCTAATGGGGCAAGACCGCTTGTCGGGCGTTTCCTTGCATGATGCTTTTCAGGCCGCAGGAATTACCGCAGCAAGCAATATTGGCGTAGCAGGTTGGAAGTATTTTATTCCATCCGAGTTTTCCGAACCAGAGTATCAATTTGAGACTCCTTCTTACCTCATCGATGCGCTGCGCAAAATCAGTGGCAACTACCGCCAGGTTCGCAATGCCAACGCGCTGTTTATGAATCCTGATGATGGACTGCGCATACTCAACGAGGCAGGGCAATTGGCGATGTTTGAATTTGCAGCCTGCTACACTTCAACGGGTTTGAAAAATGTGCTGTTCAACATGCAACCTGGCATGACCGAACTGGAAGCTGCTACTTTGATGCAACTCAACGGGTTTCCGCTGGGAGCGCATACCATGCTGACCAATGGGCCACGTGCAGCGTATGGCCTACCCAGTCCATCCATGAACACTCTTAAAGTTGGGGAGCCTTTCACCATGTGCATGTGCCTATGGGGCGCCTTGAATGCCCGGGCGGGGTGGCTGGTGCGTGACGAAACGGAGTTGCCTGCTGATGTTCAGGATTACCTACAGAAACTGGCCATTCCTTACTTTCGCGCCATCGTCAAATGGTACGAACGCATTGGCATTGGCGTGGCTGCGGGAGAATTGTACGACATCATTCATGGCGAAATTGGCGATCCTTTCTTTGGGGTAAAACTCAATCCTGGACATTTTATCCACCTCGATGAATGGGTGCATTCCCCCGTATTCAAAGGATCGGAATTGAAATTCAAATCGGGGATGGCCATGCAAGTAGATGTGATCCCGGGTACTGGAACAGCGTACCACACCAGCAATATTGAAGATGGAATTGCCCTGGCGGACGAGGCTCTAAGGGCTGAAATCGAACAGCAATTTCCAGAAATGTGGCAAAGAATTCAAGCACGCAGACAGTTTATGGAAAAGGTTATCGGGATTAAATTGAAACCGGAAGTGCTGCCTTTTAGCAATATTCCGGCGTATTTGCCGCCGTATATGCTGAGTCCTCAGTTGGTGCTACAAGTGACAAAATAAACCACCGCCTCAATTTCTTCAAATAAAAAAACGGCTGTCACTTTACAATGACAGCCGTTTTTTTTAAAAAAAATCAGTTTATTTATTTCCTGCCGGCATAAAAATCCGTCGCCAGTTGATGCCTTTAGATAAGCTGCCTTCTTTAAGGGAGAACCAGATCAAGAGCGGTTTGCCCACTACGTGATCTTCGGGTACAAAGCCCCAATAGCGAGAATCTTCGGAGTTGTGGCGGTTGTCGCCCATCATCCAGTAGTAGTTCTGCTTGAAGGTGTATTTGGTGGCTTCCTTGCCATTGACGTAAAATTTGCCATTCCTCTCCTCGAATTTATTGCCTTCATATTTGCCGATTACCCGGCGGTACACGGCAATGCTTTCAGGATTGAGTGCAATAGTTGCTCCTTTTTTGGGAATGTAGATTGGGCCATAATTGTCCAAATCCCAGCCCTTAAAATGAGCAGTATCGTAAGGGAAAAGACGGCTTTGAGTGCGGCTCATATCGATGTGCTCTACCACGATGTTTTTGTCCATCGTTTTGAGTTTGGCTTTTTGGTCATTGTTCAGGATCAGCATCATACTTGCGCTTCCTCCGCCAACACCTTGCAATTGGTCTTCTTCCGAAATGCCCCAATCACTGAATTGCTGACTGTTGATTCCTGCACCAGAAGGATTGTATACCTGGTACATGTATTGCAAGAATTGCGGATTGGGTGCAGGTTTGCCATTGATGTACACCTGGCGGTTGCGAATTTGGAGTGAATCACCAGCCAAACCAATGCAACGCTTGATGTAATGGTCCATTTTGTCCATCGGACGCGAAATCAAAGAGGATTGCCCCGTCATGATCATGGTACTGAATGGTGGGGGTATGCTGCCTCTGCGGGAATCATAAATACTCCAGGTTCTTTTCGGGAAAATATAGACACTATCTCCTTCAGGGTAATTGAAAACCACCGGATCATTGTGGTCAATGTTTTCCAAAGCTTTGAGGCGATTGTAAGGAAGCTTGGGATTTTCCAGGTATGATTCCTTGTTGATGACTGGAATACGGTTGTGCAGCAATGGAATCATCGCCACGGTTTGGGGCATCCGTAAGCCGTAGCTGGGCTTGCTCACAAACAAAAAGTCGCCCACCATCATCGAACCCTCCATTGAAGAAGTAGGAATTACATACGCTTCAATCAAAAACATGCGGATGAACGCTGCCGCAAAAACGGCAAAAATAATGGCCTCGGCCCATTCGCGAATGCCTGATTTTTGGTAAGGATTTTCAGCGATTAATTTTTTATGCTGTCGCTCGTTGGTGCGGGATTCATGCAACTTTTGGCGGTACGACCTTTCCTTGGGAAGAATTGGCCCTTCGTATTTGTCCTGCTTGTTGGTGCCCAAATACAAGAAGTAAAAGGGGGCAAACAACACAGCCAAGGCACTGTGGTAAAACTTCAATTTGCCAAATGAACGCGCCAGGTCAACCGCCAAACCCGCATAGATGAAGATATTGACCAGTGGAATCAAAAGAAAAAAGGCGTGAATGGGTTTGCGACCAACCAGTTTGGCCCATACCAGGAAATTGTAAACGGGTACCAATCCTTTCCATCCCGCTTCGCCGCATTTTTGGAAAATGAAGTACAAACTAACGCTCAACAGTACGTAACTCAATACGAAAAACCAGATCATGCTCTCCAAGGTTTGTGAATGATTTTGGATGCCAGACTTGTAGCGACAAGCCTGCGTTTTTCCAGAACGCCCAAATATAAGGCTTTCAAGGTTAGTTGCGTCGCCTAATTCAAAATTACAATGGTGGATAATTATTCGGGGCAATAAAAAAATTAGTGTTTCATTTTGCCAAAGGATTAGATGAGTAAACGGTGCATTTCAAGTTTCTTATCTAATCCTTTGGCTCCAAGAAAATGGAACACTTATTTTTGCCCCACTGCTTAAGCAGATTGCAATTCAATCACCGTGACTTCGGGTAAGATGCCCACTCTGCCAGGATAGCCCAGGAATCCCAAACCTCGGTTCACGTATAAAAACTGCTCTCCTTGCTGGTAAAGCCCTGCCCATTGTTTGTACATGAATTGAGCCGGACTCCATTTGATCCAACCTGGAATTTCTATACCAAATTGAAAACCATGGGTGTGGCCAGAAAAAGTAACATTAATGTCTTTGAATTCTGGAACAATTTGAAAATCCCAGTGCGAAGGATCATGCGAAAGCAGCAATTTTACATTGACGCCATCCGATCCTTGATGGGCATCGGCCAGGCGGCCTTTTTTAGGAAATTGAGGCAAGGCCGAATAGTTTTCAACGCCAATGACTGCTATTTTTTCATCGTTGATTTCGAGAATCCGGTGTTCATTTAGCAGCAAATTCCAACCCAATTTCTTGTGTATGCCTTTTAATTTGTCCAGGTTGGCCTCTTTGGCCTCGTCGCTGTCCCAGTGGTGGTAATCGCCGTAATCGTGGTTGCCCAATACCGAATAAACCCCGTATTTGGCTTCGATTTTGTCAAAAACATCCATAAAGTCAGTCATCTCCTCGGCATGGTCATTGACCAGATCACCCGTAAAAAAAACCAGATCAGCCTTTTGGGCATTGATCATCTCGATCGCATTTTTTACCGGTTCTTTGAAGGTAAAGCTGCCTGAGTGAATATCCGAAATTTGCACAATTTTTAGCCCCACCAATTTGGGCGAAAGCCCCTTGATCCCGATTGACTGTTGAAATACCCGATAGCGGTAGGGATTACGAACAATGCCATAGGTCAGGGTGAAAAACGGAATCGCTCCCAGGACAAGTCCCATTTTACTCAAAAACTTGGAACGACCGATGTCGAAATTGGTTTCCCCATTGTATTTCTGCACTGCAAAAGTGAACAAACGACGCAGGTCATCGATGAGCAAAAGGGGAACGATCAAAAACTTGGAAATATAAATGATGAAAACAAAGGTTCGGGAATAGGTCTCCATGTTTTTGCTCCAGCCATCGGCCCAACCCCAGGAATGTGCCAAAAGGTAAAACAGCGTAAAGGCTGTCAGCGACCAGAATAGGCCATAGATGATGTTTTTGGTCAAGGGCGACCAATCTTGAGCCAATAACCGGATCGCTTGAAAGCTATAAAAATCAATGGCCAGTAAAACCAGGATAAAAATGGTAAATCGCATTTTGATTCAATTGATAAACATTCGTTTAACACCGCAATTCAACAAAGGGATTAATTTAAAACGTAAATTTGTGATTTCTTAGACCACAAATCAATTATGCTGGACAAAATACCCAAACTTAAGCATTTGCAAAGCGGTAATTTCTTCCTGATTGCAGGCCCTTGCGCTATTGAAGGTGAAGAAGTCGCTTTTGAAATCGCAGAAAAGGTGCACCGCATCTGCACGCAATTCGAAATTCCTTATATCTTTAAGGGATCATACCGCAAAGCCAATCGTTCGCGCCTCGATTCTTTTACGGGAATTGGCGACGAACAAGCATTGGAGATACTTCTGAAAATAAGCCAACACTACGACATTCCAGTTACCACCGACATTCATACCGACGAGGAAGCCGCACACGCTGCAAAATACGTAGATGTGCTCCAAATTCCTGCTTTTTTGTGCCGACAAACCAGTCTTTTAGTTGCTGCTGCAGACACCGGAAAAGTAGTGAATGTAAAGAAAGGCCAGTTCATGAGCCCTGAAGCCATGAAGTATGCCGTGGATAAAATCCAACAATCAGGTAATGACAAAATCATCCTGACCGAGCGTGGGGTTACTTTTGGGTATCAGGATTTGGTGATTGACTATCGGGGGCTTCCAGTGATGCAATCTTTCGGAGTACCCGTCGTTTTGGATTGTACTCACTCACTACAACAACCCAACCAAGCCAGCGGCGTTACGGGCGGCAGGCCTGCACTCATCGAAACGGTAGCTAAAGCGGCTATTGCGGTTGGCGTTGATGGCTTGTTTATCGAAACGCATCCTCGACCCATGGAGGCCAAATCCGATGCAGCAAATATGTTGCCCTTGGAACGCCTGGAACCAATGTTGGAAAAGTTGGTGAAAATCCGTGCAGCCATTTTATAAAACTTACAACATGTTGAAGAAGTCTTTGTTAGCCTGTTTACTTTTTGCATTACCACTTTTAGTCAATGCTCAGATTAAACGTACCATTCATGAGGTGATTGAGTTGTCGGATTCGATTCAGGTCATTACTTGCGAATTTTATGACTCTTTAAAGATACAGAGCTGGCCAAGCAATTCAATTATGTTGGAAATCACCATCAACCATAAAGACCACAGCACCGATAGTATACTCAAGGGCTTAATCGAAAAAGGCCGCTACCGCTTAGATCCCGTCAAATCGATGGATCGAATGCACCTTAAATTTGATTTGCGCAACCGAGGTATCCTAAATACACTGACCAGCGGAGAAATTCCAGAAGAGGTCAGCGTCAATATTTTCATTCCAGATGATTTTGAACAGGGGCAAAAAGGGGAATGGAAACGAAAAAAACATCCGTAGGGACACTCCTCGCGGGTGTCCCGGGCGACCGCAAGGGTCGCCCCGACGGGAAGATCAAGAGAATTAAAGTCATGTTGCACGAAATCGATATAAAACTACTACCGGCAGAAGCGAAAGATGAAGCAATAATTCGCAGTAAGGTTGCCGGGAAATTGCAGTTGCGGGAAGACCAAATTCAAGAATTGCGCGTGCTGCGCCGTTCCGTGGATGCTCGTAGTAGCCAGCCTCTTTATTTGTTAAAAGTTGCAGTGTATACTGGAGAATCCTACCAGGCCGAACCGGCTATTCTGCCCCAATTCAAGTCGGTGGCCGATCGGCCAGTAGTAGTTATTGTTGGAGCAGGACCCGCAGGGTATTTTGCTGCATTGGAATTGATTGAACAAGGGATCAAACCCATAGTGTTGGACCGTGGCAAGGATGTGCGAGCCAGAAGGCGTGATTTACGCGCCATTCAACAATTTGGGCTGGTAGATCCCCATTCCAATTATTGTTTTGGCGAAGGGGGGGCTGGAACCTACTCTGATGGCAAACTGTATACCCGTTCCCACAAACGCGGCACCATTGACAAAGCCATGCAGTTGTTGGTGGAACACGGCGCATCTTCCGAAATCCTGATTGATGCCCATCCACACATTGGATCAAACAAGCTTCCCAACATCGTTTCCAATATTCGGGCTACGATTGAATACTACGGAGGTGAAGTGCATTTTGAAAGCTATGTCACCGATTTCATCGTGCAGAATCAACGCATGATTGGGGTGGTGGTCAATGAAGCCATTGAGCACCGAGGCGAAGCAGTGGTGCTGGCCACGGGGCATTCGGCGCGTGACATCTATTACCTCTTGCATCGACACAATATTGCGATTGAAGCCAAGCCTTTTGCGCTGGGAGTGCGCATTGAGCATTCCCAAGGCTTGATTGACCGCATTCAATACCATTTGCCGGATCGAGGCGAACACCTTCCTGCGGCCAGTTACAAACTGGTGACGCAGGTAGCAGGTAGAGGGGTATTTTCCTTTTGCATGTGCCCTGGAGGCTTGGTCGTCCCAGCGGCAACTGCTCCTGGAGAAATTGTAGTCAACGGCATGTCCATGTCGAAGCGGGATTCCCCTTATGCCAATTCTGGAACCGTGGTAGCTGTTGAACTGGAAGACCTGCTGCCTTTTCAAGCACATGGCGTATTTGCCGGACTGGAGTTTCAGCGCGCAGTGGAACAAGCCATGTTCAAATTCGGAGATGGGACACAAAAAGCACCTGCACAGCGTTTGACCGATTTTGTGAAAGGCAAACTTTCGGCTAGTTTGCCAGGAACCTCTTACATCCCCGGATTGATTTCAGCGCCATTGCAAGAGTTGTTGCCTGCTTCGATTTACGATCGCTTGAAAAAAGGAGTGGTTGATTTTGGCCGAAAGATGAAGGGCTATTATACGGAAGAAGCCAACGTCGTTGGTACCGAAAGCCGCACCAGTGCACCCGTGCGGATTCCGCGCAATGCCCAAACTTATATGCATGATGGCATGGAAGGACTTTTCCCCAGCGGGGAGGGAGCAGGGTATGCAGGAGGAATTATTTCGGCAGCAATGGATGGACAAAATGTTGCCAAAGCCATCAAAAACTATCTTAGTAATGTGGCAAAATGATCATTTATTTTTTTATCGCCCCTTAATTCGAAAGGAAAACGGTTATTTTTTTGAAGATCCTTGCGATTAAATATTTTCCTGTAGATTGATGCCATAACCCAATAAGGGTAGTATCTTGCATCACCAAATTACTTACCAAATTGTAGACATGAAAGCCATCACGGACCTTATTGGTCGAATGTGTATTTCGCTAATTTTTTTCTACGAGGCCTACGATTCCATTGCTTATGCAAAGGCTACGAAGGAAACCATGACAGAATATGGCTTGCTGTGGCGTCAAGACTTGCTGTTTTATGGTGCAGTGGTCGCTTTGGTGCTGGGAAGCATTTTGGTGCTAATTGGATACCGATCCAGCCTGGGTGCCTTTTTACTGCTGGCCTACTGGATTCCGGTCACGTTCATTGTACATTCCTTTTGGAACGACCCTCCAGATATGCGCAGAATGGAGTCCATCCATTTTATGAAAAACATTGCCATCGTTGGAGGATTGCTATCTGTGCTCGTAAATGGGAGTGGTAAATACAGCATTCGAAGATTATTTGCTACTTTTAGGGTTCGCAACGCATAAAGCAAAGAAATTTATATTTTTAATATATGTAAATTTTTTTGTGTTTTGCATATCTTTACCTTTATCCGGTTGGATTTCATTTGTTCATTCAGGAAATTTACCTCTATTAAAAGCGACAAACGTGATCAAGGCAATAATTGTAGAAGACGAGATTAAAGGAAGGAATAATCTCAAAAACTTGCTTAAACAACATTGCGAGCAGGTTGAAATAATTGGAGAAGCAGGTACCAATTCTGAAGCACTTGCATTGCTTTCCGATGAGAGCATCGAGCCTGATGTTGCATTTTTGGACATCAGTTTACCCGACGGATTAATTTTTCAAATGCTTAGTCAGTTGGAAAATTTAGATTTTGAGATTATCTTTGTAACAGCTTACGAAGAATATGCCATAAAAGCTTGCGAATATAGCTCAATTGGTTATATCTTGAAGCCGATTGATCCTGACGCGCTTAAAGAAGCAGTAAGCAGGATTCGCATCCGGAGTAAAAACCAGATGGATAAGCGTCTAGAAATTTTTAGCGCTTACTACAACAACCCCAATGCTTTTTCAAAAATGAGCATTTCTGCCGTCGATGGCATCTACTTTGTCAATATTAAAGACATTGTACGCTTCGAGGCTGAAGACAATTATACCCACATCTACCTCAATGGCGGAGAACGAATAACCGCTTCCCGCACAATCAAATCTTACGAAGATTTGCTGGCTCCCTTCAATTTCTACAGGGTTCACAAGCGACATGTGATTAATTTGAATTACATGCGCAAGTTTGTGAAAGGAGAAGGAGGATTCGTAATTATGGATGACAACATAAAAATCGAAGTCTCACGCCGCCGTCGACCTGCGTTTATGGAGCAATTGCGTAAACTACAGGAGGGCCCGGTGCAATGAAGCCCCAGAATGGAATTTTTTCCATCGATGTGACTTCATGATCTCCGTAAATCTTAAATTCGGCAGGGTTAGTAACTTGCATACATGGTTTTGTCTTGCTGTTGTGTACAACTTTGAGACATTTTGACGTTCATTACTTGGTACTTTGGGGTAGTGTTCTTAACTTTCGCAATAGGAACCGATTTAAGCAATTTTTTATCCCATAAAACGCACTCATATGGGAAAGCCAAAAGATGAAAAAAAGAACCTGGACGACCTGAAAAAAGACTTGAAAACCGTCAAGAAGGAAGACATGAAAAAGATCACTGGCGGTAAAAAGGATGGGAAAAACTGGAACAATGGCTGTGGAGGAATTATTCCACAGTAGTCGTTTCGTGAGTCCGAACGCTGTTCTTACAACGAAAAAGCCTCCTGGAGACGATTGTCTTCAGGAGGTTTCTTATTTTTATTTGTAGTTGATTTTTATTGTTTTACAAAAGACGCTCGATGCCCGTCCTGGGTAACGATCCAATATCTTCCTACTGCTAAGCCTTCAACCGAAACCTCGGAGCGGGTGTACGTTTCAAGCACCATTCTTCCAACCGAATCGTATATGCGAATGCGGTTGGATTCTTGTAATCCCTGCAAATAAAGCCTCTCCCGAACCGGATTGGGGAAAAGTTGAATTTCCTGGAAATGGATCTCGCGCAAAGAAGTCGTTTTGGTTACGGTTATCGTAATTATTTTGGTCTCCTTTGTATCTCCAATGTCATCAATGGCAATTGCCTTGAGCTTGTGAACACCCAGTGCTAAATTATTTAAGGTGAGCCCAAAGGGTGTTTGTACACCTTCTCCCACTTTTACATCATCCACGTACAAAGCGATATTGATGATTTCCCCATCAGGATCTGCGGCATTCAATTTTATGTTCAGGGGGGTAGTCTGTTTAACCGTGGTATCTTTGGATGGACTGGTAAACGATAAAGTTGGAGGGGCATTGACAATTACAGCTACGGGTTGAGAGGTACTTGATGCACCAAAATTATCAAATGCCTTAGCTGCGTAAATGTAACCACCTGAATTAAGGCTATTGATTATAAACGTATAAGGCGAAGTTAGGTCTTCACCAAGTTTTACTCCGTTTTGCCAGAATTCGACTTTGCTAATGTTGCCATCTACATCACTTGCATTGGCTTGCAAAGTGAGTACATTGCCGGGAGTAAACTTTGCCCCAGAGGTAGGGCTGGAAAAGAACACAAACGGAGCAGCATTGACCACAAAATTCAAAGTAGAAGAGGTTGCGATCCCCCCAAGGTCGTCGGTAGCACGCGCAATAAAGGAATAATTCCCAAAAAAACTACTGGTGTATACGTACTCATAGGGCGCAATGCTATCTGTGCCTACTTTGGCGTTGTTGATGTAAAAATCTACTTTTTTCACCGTACCATCTGGATCGGTTGCATTCACGGTGAAGTTGAGCGTTGCATTAATTGGGAAAGTACTTCCATTGGCAGGCCCGGAGATGGACAGTATTGGAACTGCGTTGACCAATACTGCAACGGGTATAGATACGCTTGAGCCTCCTCTGGTATCAAAGGCTTGTACTGCAAAGAAGTAGGGCCCGGGTTGAAGATTGCTCACCGATAAAGAATAAGGAGCCGAGCTGTCTTCGCCAATCTTTTCTCCATTCTGCAAAAACACCACTTTACTAACGGCATCATCTGTATCACCCACTCTAGCCAATAAGATGAGATTGCCATTGCTTTGCAAGATACTGTTGTTGGCTGGAGAAGTCAAGAAAGCAAAAGGCGGCGCATTTACAATAACCTTTACTGCCGCTGAAACCGCAGTACTGCCTTTGTTATCGTATGCCTTAGCCGTGTAATCATAAGTGCCAGGGGGGGTAAATCCCAATTCATAAGCAAAAGGAGCATCGGTAACTTCTCCCACCTTTACCCCATTTTCAAAGAATTCTACTTTGTCGATACTACCATCGGTATCATTGGCCGTAGCAGTGAGGGTAATGGATTGCCCTTGCTGAAAAATTGCCCCCTTTACCGGTGCAGTTATCGAAACAGTGGGTGCAGCATTTTGACCGTGACATAAAAAAACGCATAATAGTGCTGGGAACAGGGCACTGAAATTTTTGGTGTGCATAAAACAGGTTTTTGGTTTAAACTTCTTCAGGAAAAGGCATGCAGCCATAATTGATTCCATGCGTTTTCCTTTTTCCATGTGTTCTTTGTCATAAATTTATGACGCAATTTACAACAGAAAATTAAAACCTTAAATACTGGAATAATTAGTATGAAAGAAAAAGTAGGAAAAATGACGGCAATGGGCAGCCTCGCAGGGTTAAAGTGAATGCATTTAAAAAAAACGAATGTGTTTTAGGGTAAACGCAAAGAGTAACGTATCTTTGTCAGTAGGCAGCTATTCGATCCCGGCATCCGTTCTCAAAACATTGGTCGCTGATAACCCAAAATCTATTTTTATGTTCGCTCGATTATTAAGTAACGCAGAAAAATTAACTTCCCGATTTTGCATCATACTAAGATACCTTTCACTTTTAAGTGTAGTGTTGCTTTGGCATGCGTGTCAAACGGATAAAACAGAAGCACCAATCCTGGATACTACGGTTGCCAAGGAATACGAACTCGATCTTTGGGAATCACTTGACAATAGTGTGCGAACTTTTCAGATTCGGGCGAGTACCATCAAAAGTGAAGATTGCCTCAACTACAACATCGAAAACGCAGTAAACCGTTTTGGCAGCAACTTCGAAATCAATTTGGGCAAACCCCTCATTCCCATTACTTGTGAACGTGGTTTTGGTCCGGCAAAATCAAATCTTGATCTTGGCATCCTTACCAATGGAACGTATAACCTCACCATAAAATTGGGTCAAATTGTGCCGAGTACTGGACGTTTGGTTGTCAATAACGGCAGCTATTACTTTTACATGCCTGCTCCAATTGGATTTAAGATTAACCAAAACATCTTGTACAGAATACCCGACAACACCATCTGGGGATACATTGACTATGAGCTGACCGCGTCCCCAATTGTCGAGCAATTTTTAGTAGATTTGAACAAAATCAGCCAGGATGCCGGACTCTCTAAAGGCTATTATGGTTATTTCAACATTCTGGACAATGAATCAATTGAATTGCAAAAAGTGGTGACGGATCGTCCAATCCGTCCAATTCTGCGGCGTTTTCAAGCCAACGATAAAGATTTGGAAAACGTGCTCAAGTCCTACCGGGATCGGTACGGAAAATCCATTTTGATTCACCTGCGCAATACCCTAGGCAAAGAATTTTAGACCTGCTCTATAGGCTGGCCTCCTGAACTTTTTTTTTGATGGGTGTTTCTTTGAGTTCAAAATTGAATCCTTGTTCCACCAATCTGTTGTAGCGCTTGCGGTCGAATTTGTACAATTTTGCAGGGCGATGTGCCACTCCTTCCTGGGTTTCACCACAATCTACCAATAAATTCATGCTCAGGATTTTTTTGCGGAAGTTGCGTTTATCCAGCGGGCAACGGAGGATGGCCTCATACAAATGCTGTAATTCGGTGAGTGTAAATTTTGGCGGCAAAAGCTCAAATCCAACCGGTCGTGTTTTGACCAGCCATTTTAATCGTTGCAAACAAGCTGTCAAGATGGTGTCGTGGTCAAATGCATGGAGTTGCAAATCGCTAACGGTGTGCCATTGGGTTTGCAGGGCTATGGAAGAGGGTTGAATGGTGTAATTGGCAATTTTGATCAGCGAAAAGTAGGAAATGGTGATGACCCGACCAAAAGCATGTCGATTAACCGAACCAAATGTATGAACCTGCTCCAAATACACTTTGCTCAGACCAGTCAATTCAGATAAAACCCTTTGAGCAGCAGAATCGAGGTCTTCATCGGTCTTTACAAAATATCCAGGCAAAGCCCATTCTCCAAAGTGTGGTTCTTCTCCACGTTTGATCAGTAACACCTTCAAATCTCCTTCATCGAAGCCAAAAATAACGTTGTCTACAGTGAAGGCAGATTTGAAATAATTGTCAAAATTTGTCGCCATTTGTCGCAGTAATTGTAGCATTCCTGTTTGGCAGAACAAATTATAAACTCTACCTATGAAAACCAAATAAAGAAGGGGATTAAGTTGCAAACTTGTACCCAACACCGCGGATGGAATGAAAATGGCGAGGATTTTTGGAGTCCCCCTCAAAGTTGCGCCGGAATTTTAAGATAAAATTATCAATGGTGCGGGTACTGGGGTATACATCATATCCCCAAACCGATTGAAGTATTTGCTGCCTTGAAACCACTTCATTGCGACGGTCGATCAACAATTTAAGCAGCATGGCCTCTTTTTTGGTCAACACAAATTTGCCCAAAATGCCGTCTGCTTCAAAAGTGATAAAGTTGATGCGGTTAGGGCCGAAGTCAAAAATTTCGGGCGTATTTTCCGGAGATTTGCTGGTGCGTTTGATGAGGTTGTTGATCCGCAGCAAAAGCTCTTCCAGCACAAATGGCTTGGTAAGGTAATCATCAGCACCTTTTTTTAGCCCTGAAATGCGATCTCCAACTGCCTCTTTGGCGGTGAGAAAAATGACAGGTACTTCCATGTCAGTCAGACGAATCTGCTCGCAAATCTGGAATCCATCAATTTCCGGCAACATTACATCAAGGATGATCAAATCAAAATGTTGTTCATGAAAATAGCGGATTGCATCTTTGCCATTACTGGTAGCCACCACCTCGAAGTTTTCCAGTTCCAGGTTGAGTTTGACTACATCGCGGATGTTCTCTTCGTCTTCAACAAGCAAAATACGCATCATGCTGTATCAATTTTGAATGCATTGAAATGGACACCAAGACTACAAAAATTATAGCTAATATATTTATTTTTTTTACCTTCAATTTTGACTTAAAGGCAAAAGTACTTCAAATACCGTACCTTTGGGGGAATTGTCATGTACATTGATGTATCCAGCATGTGCCTTTACAATCTGATCGACAATGTACAAGCCCAAGCCTGTACCTTTTGCCGTACGGGTATCCTCATTGCCAACGCGGTAGAATTTTTGGAAGATATTTTTCTTCTCTTTCTCCGGCACCCCCACTCCTTGATCCTTGATCTCTAATTTAATTTGTTGTGGCGTTTCAAATCCAAGGTAGGTATTGATGATTGCTTTTCCACCAGGGCCAGAATATTTTACCGCATTTTCAAGCAAATTGAGTGCAACTGAAATCAGTCCCATCTTGTCACCAAAGAAAAAGGGCATCTTTGCCTCTTGTTGGTAGGTGAATTCAGCTTCGGGATATTTGTCCTTTAGCTTGTTGATGATTTCTTCCAAAAGCACATGTAAGTCGAGAGGCTCTTTGTTTGCCTGGTATTTGGATTCCAATTTTGCTGAAAAAAGCAAATTGTTCACCAATGTATTTAGGCGCTCGGTTTCCTTCAGGGCATTATTTTGGAGTTGGCTTGTTTTTTCCTTTGGCAATTCGCGGCGCAAAAGTGTTTCGATAATCAGGCGAATCGAAGCGATTGGAGATTTGAGTTCGTGGGTAATGGAGAGTAAAAAATTCCGACTTTGCTGGGAAGCCACCATTTCCTTGTTGTAACCCCGGTTGATCAGGTATACCCCAAAGCCCAAACTGATCACAAAAACAATAGCTTCGCCCACAATCATCCATTCTTGTCTGTTATAGCGGGTGGATAGGCTTTGGTATTGGGGCGTTGCCAGAAATTCCGCATGGGTTTTGACCAATTTTTTTTTGATCATTCCATTTTCCAGCAATTCACTTTTGGCAGTAAAAGCATCCCGATTTTTGGTGAACAACAATACAGACCACCATGCAAATGCCATAATCATGTAGGCAATTACCATGTAGGACAGAAAGCGCAAGCGAATGTTTTGCTTTTCCATGTGAAAATGATTTACAGTGACTTCATTGATTCAGGCATGCTCTTAGTTTCAATGTGAAAAAACCACATCCAAAGCAGCCTTAAAGGCTTCAGTAGCTTTTTCCAAATCTCCATCTGTATGCGCTGAAGATACAAAACCAACTTCGTAGCCCGAAGGCCCAAGGTAAATTCCTTTTTTGAGTAATTCGTAGTGCAAAATTTTGAAATGGCTCATGCTGGAGGGATCGATCTGCTCCGCAGAAATGATGCGCTCACTGGCAAAAGCAATCCAAAAAATAGAACCCACACTTGGAAAACGCACGGCATATCCCTTTGAATCGGCATAGTCTTGTAAGCCTTTTACAAATGCTGCGGTTTTGGCATTGAGCGTTTCATAAAATCCCGGCTCTAGCAATTGTTTCAACGCAGCATATCCTGCTGACATCGCTACCGGATTGCCAGAAAGCGTACCAGCTTGATAAACTGGCCCATCTGGAGCAATATGTCCCATCAACTCCGCACTGGCACCGTAAGCCCCAACAGGCATCCCGCCACCAATGATCTTGCCGAAGGTAAGAATATCTGGCTTAATACCGTATAGTCCTGCCGCACCTTCAAATCCAACCCGAAATCCGGAGATCACCTCATCAAAAATAAGCAACACATTGTGTTTGTATGCTTTTAAGCGCAGGCACTCTAGAAACGAACGATCTTGCAACAACAAGCCATTATTGGCCGGGATAGGCTCGACAATGATACAGGCAATGTTGTGCCCTTCTTGCGCCAAGGTTTCTTCCAGTTTTTCTCGGTCGTTGAGCGGCAGCACAATGGTTTCTTTGGCAAATGCTTCCGGGATACCTGCCGAAGTACTCTCACCAAAAGTAACCAATCCTGAACCCGCCTTGACCAATAGCGAATCGACGTGGCCATGATAGCAGCCTTCAAACTTGATGACCTTGCTTTTGCCCGTTACTCCCCGGGCCAAACGCAACGCCGACATGACCGCCTCCGTACCAGAACTTACAAAGCGCAGCTTTTCGATGTATCGATGATTGTCTACAATCAATTGACCCAGTTCTATCTCCAATCTGGTTGGTGCCCCGAAGGAGGTGCCTTCTGCCACCGCCGCATAAATGCTTTCCCGGATTTGGGCATTGTTGTGCCCCAAAATCAGCGGTCCCCAAGAACAGCAAAAATCGATGTATTCGTTCTCGTCTTCGTCCCAAATGTGGCTGCCATCTCCCTTCTTGATGAAAATGGGAGGCCCTAAGACTGACTTGAATGCCCGTACCGGCGAGTTGACGCCACCAGGAAACAATTTTTTGGCCGCTTCAAAAAGGGCCGAAGAAACAGTGCGGTTGTGATCGAGGATCGTCTCCATCATAGTATTTATTGAAATTGCTACAAATATAACAAAACAACAAGGAATAGTTTAGAACCCCGAGCAGGTGTGACGGAGAAATGAGAATGCAGGTTGATCTCAGCGATGGTATGTTCCTTTATTGCACGGTGACATTAAAAGTTGCTTCTGCATCTGTCTCCCCGGTACCGCAGGCACTTGGGCTAGACTTGGTGGGCATATGCTTGAGGGTAATCCTAAGTGTTCCCGATCCAACTGCGCCAGTTTTCAGGGTGCTTTCTAGCCCGAGGGTATTGCCTGCTGCATCTTTGTCTTGTGGTTGGGGAGAAACCATCGCTCCTGTGGCAACAAAACACACCAAATGATCATTGCTTTCCTTTTTGACTTCTACGGTAAGGTCGAGTGAAGGTGCCTTGGACGCATCCAAAAAAGTTACGGTAAGCGCATAATCGGTATTGGCTTTCAGGGCAATGGGCTGAATGATGGGGGCTTGACCACCATCGCCATCTTTGTCTTCAGCAGTAAAAGTTAACGTTTGACCACCACCGACGAATTTGAGGGCAACAGTGGTAATCAACTCCTGCTCGTTGTCAGGCCCACCGTTGTTGTCTTTTTCGCAACCAAATAAAGCAAGCCCTAGAATGGCCAAAGTTGACCACTTGAATGAAATCCGTTTCATAGTTTTTGATTTTATTTTCTAGAAAAATTAAAAGGCACTTTCAATCGAAAGCCCAGGTTACGCCCGGGTTCAGCAGTGAAATATCGGAATCGGTTGAGGTATTCGCGGTACGATGTATTTAGCAGGTTGAAAACCGAAATACCCAATTCCAAATGCTGCTTTCCCCATTCAAACGTGTGAAAAAACTCGGCATCTACCCGCACATAACCTGGTGGGGGAGTGGCATAATCCGTTGCTGGAGCTTGTTGCTGCCGCATTACCGCCAAAACGCCAACTCGCACAAAAGATGGATGATCGGGATGTTTTTGCCCGTTGAAATTCAATTTTAGCCCCTGATCAAAGCGAAAAGGAGGCATGTATATCAAGAAATCGTGTAATTCCCGGTTCCAGCCATTGATGAGCGAGATTTTTGACTCCAGGTGCAAATTTTTATAAAGCACATAATCCGCAGTCCAGTCCAGCCCCATGATCCGGGCATCCGCCTGTTGGTAATCAAAGGCGGGAAATGCGCCCCGAATGGTCAATTCTGGTGCTGCGCGGGGTTGCAAATAAATGTAGTTGTTGACCAAGTTAAGGTATGCTGTCAATGCAAAACTCCATTTCTGGGTGTGAACCCCTTCCAGAGTCAGACTGTTGTTGAATCCACGTTCGGGTTGTAAGTCAGGATTGCCTTGCTCGTAACTGGCCGAGCCATGGTGTACCCCGCTGCTAAACAACTCATTGACCAAAGGTGAGCGCCAGGCTGATCCCGAATTGAAACGCAGCTTCAGAACATCGTTGAAGGCATAAAGCAGTCCCAGCGAAGCCGACCAGTTGTTGAAATTTCGATTTTGGTCGATGACCGTAGTGCCTTGTTCTCCGATGTGCAAATGCCGAATATCGTAACGCGCCCCAAATTCAAATTCCCAGGGATTGCCTACTTTAAAATGGCGCTCTGTCCAATACATGCCTGCATCAAAGTTGTCAAAACCCGGAATTAAGGCACCCCGATCCACTGTATTGATTTGTTTCTGGGCAGTTGTGCCCATCGCCCCTTGCCAATTGCGGCCCAGGCGGTGATCCCAATTGAGCTCGGCGGCCCAGGTGGTGATTTCAAATGCGATATTGGGTTCGTCGAGATTTTTGGGCAAAACGTTGTAACGGCGGTGTGCATCGTACTCTTGCCGGCGATTGAACTGGCGGCTGGCCTGAAACGTCAACTTATCTTTTTCCGAAATAGAATGGGCGATTTTGACCCGAAAGGTTTCGTGCAGAATCCTTTGCAAGGGACGCCCCAAATCGTAACTAAAACTGCCATCTTGTAGAGGCCTTCCTCGTTCGATGGCGTTGTTCAAATCGGTAAGGTTGCCAATATGCGAATCGCTTAAAATGCCCAATTGGGTATAGAAATGAGAGTAAAAGGTTTCAAGTACCCACTGTTCAGGTTGGTATTTGGCGCTCCAGGAGAAGTTGGATTCAGCAGCACCCGTGTTATTCAGGTAGTAATTGGGCGTTTGCAAATTTCCGGCACGCTTCAAGGTGCCCTGAATGCGGCCACTCAAGGGCAATTTGGCCAATTTCCCCTCCAACATGCCCGAGGCAATGCCGCTGCGACCGTTGGTAAAAGATTGCAAATGCAACTCCCCTCCGATGCCAGGGTTATGGCGCATGGGTTTGGGTTCCATTAGGATGATTCCGCCCAGTGCGTCTGAACCATACCGCACACTGCCTGCCCCTTTGACCACAGTGATGCGCTCCGAGTTGAAGGGATCTACTTCCGGGGCATGTTCGCTGCCCCATTGCTGGCCTTCCAGCCGAACGCCGTTGTTGAAAATCAGAATGCGATTGCTGTGCATGCCTTGGATAATGGGTTTGCTGATGGTTGCACCTGTATTGAGGCTGCTGACTCCACTGAGGCGCTTGAGGCTCTCGCCCAAGCCGAGCCCTTTGCCAGCATCCAGTGCTGTACCGGAGAGTTCAGAAGTAGTTTGAGTACCTGCTTTTTTGCCTACGGTTCCGGTGACCACTACATTTTGCAGGGTGACGGCATTTTCTTTCAAAGAGATGTCCAGTACGCTACTGCTGCGCAATCTCAGTTTTTGCTCTGCGTGATCACAACCGATGTGACTGCATACCAACGTGTATTCTCCTGGACAAAGGTTGATCAGTTGATAATGGCCATGCTCGTCGCTTTCTACACCTTGTTGGGTTTCTTTGATCACAATCCCGGCATAAGCCATGGGCAATCCCGTATCTGCATTCAACACCTGGCCTTTCAAGCTCAAATTGCATTGCTGAGCTTGTGCTATTGTTGGCCAAGCATGATTTAAAATAAAAATCCCCAATAACAAAAAAATTACTCTTTTCATATTTTGATTCAAAGCCTTTAGCAAAGCTAAATCATTTTATGCAACAATGTTTCATTTAGCTCGTTTATTTTTTGAGTTGACTTTTCGGATCTTTATCTGTAGTTTTATTTTAGAATTTATTTTTTTGTGTTTTTGTTTGTATTTTTGACACAAAACTTGTAATTATGCAGCCCATACTCGCTAAACAGCAGGTAGTTGACGATACGCATCGAGAAATCGATGATTTTTACCCAGATGATGATGGTAAACCTATGTCTGAAAATACCCTACAGTTTGAATGGATTACCCTGATTAAACAGGGTTTGGAGCTTGCATTTGAAGATCGCCCTGATGTATTTGTGGCAGGGGATTTGCTGTGGTATCCGGTTGAAGGCGATAATAAAATCAGGCAAGCACCCGATGTGATGGTGGCAATCGGACGGTCCAAAGGATATCGCGGTTCTTACAAGCAATTCCTGGAAGATGGAATTGCGACTCAAGTGGTTTTTGAAATACTTTCTCCCGGCAACCGCTTGGGAGAGATGATTAAAAAGTATGATTTTTATGAGGAATATGGTGTGCTGGAATATTATGTATACGATCCACATAAGCATACTCTTGAAGCTTATTCCCGCCCAAGTGTAGAAGATTATTGGATTGATACAATTGTTCAGGGCTTTACTGAGTGGAACAGCGATATACTGGGCTTGAAAATGTCCTGGATTGACCAGGAATTCAAGATATATCAAGCGGATGGAACACCATTTTTGTCTTATCAGGAGTTAAATGATCAGCGTCGTTTGGTTGAAAATAGCTTAAAAGACGCAAAGAAAGCAGAAAAAGAAGCCAAACTGAAAGCCCAAAAACTAGCCGAAAAATTACGCAGCCTGGGAATTGATCCTGACAGCGTATAATTAATTGTACCTTTGCACGCTGTACAAAAGCACCAATTGTGACGGTAAACGCTCAACACCTGTTAAAATCGCATCAACTTCGCCTGACCGACATGCGTAAGAAGGTGCTGGACTTATTCTTGACTCGTTCTGAAGCCTTATCTCAAAACGATCTGGAGCAACATTTGGGCAAGGTAGACCGCATCACTTTGTACCGTACCCTGCGTACCTTTGAAGAACAAGGCTTGATCCACAAAGCGATGGACGGTACCGACAAGCAAAAATATGCCCTATGCCAACACGATTGCGGCCAGGGCGTACACCACGATCACCATGCGCATTTTCATTGTGACACCTGCGGAAAAACCATTTGCGTAGAGGCTATTGCCGCACCAGTTGTAGCACCTCCGCCTGGGTTTTCGGTTTCGGAAACCCATCTGGTCATGAGGGGGCAGTGCGATCAATGCAACTAATCAATTTGACGGCAACTCAGGCAATTCTTGCACATTTTCTAAATTCAAAATGTATTCACCAGCTTTAGTGATGGGTACTGGATTTTTGAGTGACTCCACCACCAGATAGCGGATTTTTTTGACACCTGCTGGCAGCGAGACAATGAATCGCTTTTCTCCTTGGGGTTTTACCTCCATCAAAAGTTGATTGCTAGTCGCATCATTTACTTGTAAAATCAGCTCTCGACGCTGAAATGGACTCAAATTTTGGCCAAGTGACCCAACCGCCAGCGTCAGAATTTTGCGCTTTTCGGTCTTGGCAATGCTGGGCAAAGCAGTGGCATACAAGTGATTTTCGTCGTTTTTTGACAATTCATCAGTAGAAAAAACCACTCTGGCATTGTCTGGTGCTATACTCAGCCAGTGCTTTTCATCGCCTAGGGTATTGATTTCCTTCCCCAGGTTTTCAGGAGTAGACCATTCTTTCCAATCCTCATTGATGCGATGGCTTACAAACAAGTCACCGCGACCCAGACTGGGCAAGCGATCAGCAATGAAATACAGATTACCGTCTGGCCCAAAGCAAGGAGCCCGTTCTTCGCCACCTTCTACCACAAAAGATCCCATAAATTCTGGATTTCCCCACCCAAAACGACTTTCTCCTTTGATCATGCGGTACAAATGGATAAATGGCGGCTCTAACTCGTGTGCTTGCTTTTTGTTGCCAGAGCCTTCAAAAACCAGGCAATGGCCATCTGGCGATAGTGTAGCCCGACCCACCCAAGGAAACTGATTGACCGTGAGCGGCAACCCAAAAGGTTTTTGCCAGTCTGAGGCACCAAAAGTACTCATCATGAGTTTGCCACCCTGAGCCAGCAGCATCTCCCGCCCATCACTGGTTATGCTGCCAGGAACATCATCCAGCTCGCTGCTCAGTGCTTCTACTCTTTGGGGGGAAAGCCAGGTTTCTGTTTTCGAGTCATAGTAGGCAACATACACATCAAGTCCGGTTGCGCCATTGTTTAAAGCCAGGTACAAGGCTTGTCCATCCGGTGCGTATACCGGAGCCAGTTCCTCCTTTCCTAAATTGCTCCATCCGCCCAAAGGCGCAGTGATGATTCCATCGGCAGGACGTTGCATGATTTCCAGAGCAATCTTGAACCATTCTTCTTTTGAAGTATAAAAAGGATATTGCTTATCACAATCTGGTGGCAATACATCCGGGTAAAGGCGTTTGGCGACTAGGAGCAGTTGAATGACTTTTTCCCAGACTGCTCTGCGTTGGTATGAGGCCAAGGCCATCCGAAATAGGTCGTACCCTCGTTTGGATGGTGCCGTAATTTCTAGGTACCGCAGCAAATCCTGGTCGTAGCTCGCTTGGCGTTTGCCGCTGCGCAACTGTTTCATCAGGCTCCAACCCAAGCGGAGTTCTTCCAATTGTGCCCATTCAGTGGGGGAGTAGTCGATGCTGTCGATCAATAGTCCATCGCCGGTCAGGCGGTTGATGTGCAAGTCGATCCAATCGTCGAGGATGAAGAAAGGGCGTTGCCGCAAAAAGTTCAGTGCAAGTTGCACACTGTCTTGGCGCAAAATGTCTACGGCTTCGTTTGACCAGCATGCTTCTGAAAACCAATGTCCGGGCTGTTCTTTGACAAACGTGGTCAGGTTGCGGTAGGTGAACTCCTTCAGAAAGGCATCGAGAATAAAGGAATAAACATAACTCGGATAGCGCGAACCTCGTTGTTTCAGTAAATCCTGATTGCGGTTGTACAGCGCATCCAAAATGGCGTAGCTGGCTTTGCGAACCGATTTCAGGTGCCAGCGCACCATCTTTTCGCGCAATTGCTCGCGGTCTTGAAAAATAGCCACCGAGGGCGTATCTAGAAAATGACTCAAGTGCTTTTCAAACGTCAAAATGCCACTGCTGTCATGAAAATAGGTCAAGGCCAAGCGTTCAACCGTGATGCGCAAACTCCGAAAGGTTGCGGTATCCACTCTGGTTTTTTTGAATACTTTTTTACGTGCTTTCCAGCTGAGTGCCTGCCATTGATCAGCGGCGCGGTACAACTTCTCCGCTATTTTGTACAGGCTATCCAGTCGATTTTCCTGTTTTGCCAAAGCTATTTGCACCAATCCTGCCTGGGCGGCAGAAGCATACACGGGGTGGTTGAGGTGCTTTTGAAAAGCAAGTTGAGCAGCAGGGTAAGCCTTTTTGGCCAAAAGTTTGTAGCCTTTTTTGACCTGGGCAAAGCCCTGAGCGGAGCAAAGCAGCAACAGTATTCCAATGCTAATTGGGCGGAGGTTCATCTTTTTTTCAACAAAGATAAATACAAACTACAATCAAAACGTATTTTTTAGTTGTTTGGCTTAAAAACAAGTCCAAGAGCAGGTCTAAAAAGATTCCTGGAAAATAGTCCAGGCTTTTTGGGCCAATTCTTCGGTTAATTTTTCGATGTAATAACTGCCAGCGGCGGGATCAATGACCTTGTCCAGGTGGCTTTCCAGGCGCAAAAGGTGTTGCACATTGCGGGCAATGCGCTTGGAGAATGGAGTTGAGGGCTCGCTTTGTGCCGCATCCGAGGGTAGTACATACAATCGATTTGTGCCACCAATTACAGCAGACATGGCTTGAGTTGCAGCACGGATCAAATTGGTGTTGGGATTGGTATCCGCAGTGAGGGGAGCAAAATGTACGGAAATTTCAAACCCCTTGTCTGCTATTTCGTAGGCCTGGAGTACGTTGCGCCACAAAATGCGCAAGGCGCGCAATTTGGCAATTTCCACAAAATAGCTGGTGCCAATGGCTACCGAAAATTGAAATTGGTCAGCAATCTCGTCCAATTTTGCTCCATGTTCTTGCAACTGATCCAGGAGATTTACTCCAGTCTGAATGATTGCGGCCAGTTCTGAAGCTGTATTTGATTGTCCTTGGTGAAAGCCTCTGCCATTAATGCAGCAAACTTTATACCCAGGGAGTTCCTGATTTACCCATCGAATGAGCGTCGCTGAAGACTCGTGCTGCGCTGAATCCAAAGCAACGGATCCGCTGATTTTGGCTGGATCAAACCCTTGTTCCAAAACGAAATGCTTCAATAATTGCAATACCTCCAAGGGCTGTTTTTGAGCATAAGCTTCTACAAAATGAATAGAAATGAATTCCAATTGTACTCTTTGAAGCAGGATGGTCAAACCTTTTGAATCCAGTGGCTGTGTAAGATGGATCTCAATTGCTTCAGCGCCACCCTCCAGCGCATCCAAAATAGCCCGATTGGCCAAGTCAGGGGCACTTCCATCAATGTATTCGCCGATTTCCCAGGTGTTTGTATTGCGCTGATCCACCAGGGGAGGCCGCTGGGGCGAAAAATTATCGGAATGATAAAACGGATCAACAAGGATGCCTTCACCCAATTGCCATTGCAAATCCGACCAGGGCTTGCCCTTTAGATCTTTTTCCAGTTGTTGGATCCATTCCTCATAACTGGTTTCCGGAAAATCAAGTGTCAACATAGTTTTTTTTTTAAGTTATGAGGTATGAATTATGAGTTATGAGTGGCACACAACTTGTGCTTATTGTGCAAGATTGTCATAACTCATAACTCATAATTCATAACTCCAATCAGTATTCTCCGGTTGCGAAGTCATTCTTCTTCTTCATCCATCTTCCTCTGGTGAAATCTGGGAAGGATTGCGGAGAACTACCCGTAGCAATACTCGCCTCAGAAAGCGGGGTGATGGCCAACCAACTTGCGGCATCATACACATCGATCTGGGCAGGTGCATTGCGCTTTACGCATTCGATGAAGGAGTTGAGCACGAAGAAGTCCATTCCGCCATGTCCTGCACCCTGGGCGTCATTTTCATAGCGTTTCCAGAGGGGGTGATCGTATTTCTTAAGGTATTCCTCTGCCACTTCCCAGCTGTGGGCTTTGGGACTGGTACCCTCGATGTACAACGATTTATTGACGTCCATCCACAAACCCTTGGTGCCTTGAACCCGAAAACCCAGGGAATAAGGGCGTGGTGAATTGGTATCGTGACTCAAAATTATGGTTTCGCCGTTGTTGCATTTGATGACGCTTGTCACCACATCGCCTAATTTCCATTCCAATTTAGCATTGGGGTGATTGGGGCCGCCTTTGGGATGGTTAGAAACGAATTCCGCTAACGCCCGAGGCTTGGAAGAGGTAGAAGTAATGTGCACAAAACGATTGCCCCGGTTGATGTCTACCATCATGGCCACTGGCCCTACACCATGAGTAGGGTAGAGGTCGCCATTGCGGTGCAGGGAGTGATTGGTGCGCCATTTGGCTTCGCTGAAGCCTTTGTCGCCAAATTCTACCCCGCCGCCATAAGGATTTACGCCATCGTTGAATTTTACCTCTCGCAAATCGTGTTGATATCCGCCTTCCAGGTGCAGGATTTCACCAAACATATTCTGGCGCACCATGTTCATCACCGCCATGACGTCGCGGCGGTAGCATACGTTTTCGAGGAAAAACAAATGTGCTCCGGTTTCTTCATGGGTGTTGACCAGTTCCCAGCATTCATCTAGTGAAAATCCACCGCATACTTCACTGCCTGTGTAAATGCCACGTTTCATACAAGCAATGGCTTGCTCTGTGTGCCATTCCCATGGCGTGGCGATGATTACCGCGTCCAGCTTTTCTTTGTCGAGCATGCGGCGAAAATCGTACTCTCCTTTTTCTCCGTAAGCAGATGCTGCTTTTTTTCCAGCCCCGCTGATCATTTTTTGGGTTTCGGCGAGTGCCTTGGGATCAATATCACAGATAGCGACGACCTCACAATCCGTTCGGCGCAAGGCCAAATCAACGTGACTGCGGCCTCGCATGCCTGTACCGATGAAACCCAGGCGAACTTTATCCGTCAGCGGGCCTTTGCGTAGAGTTGGAGCTCCAACCAATTCAGTGGCGGGCAATACCATACCCGCGCCAGCAGCGATGGAAGACAGTTGTAAAAATTTACGACGAGATGTTTTTGATGACATGGTTAGCGTGTCTTTAAGCGAAAAAGATACGCAATTTTATCATTTTGGCTCAGAAATTAGCACAGGGCAGTAAAATTATTGAAAGGCAAATGGTGAGCGATCTATGTAAAGCAAAACAAACTTCTACCTTTGAAAAATTTATAGACCACCCAGAACTTTTTTTCCTGGCATTCGTTATCTTTGTGACGATTTCACTAAGATTAGATTCAATCTAAATAAATTTAAACCATGACCAAGGATACACGCCGCGTGTACGTGGACAATAACGCTACCACTCCGACCGATCCGCGGGTAGTTGAGGCGATGTTGCCGTATTTTTATCAAATGCCTGGCAACGCTGCCAGCAGAAACCACCCTTTTGGTTGGGAAGCAGAAGAAGCAGTAGATTACGCTCGGGAGCAAATTGCCGCCTTAATCAATGTTGACCCGAAGGAAATCATCTTCACTTCAGGTGCCACTGAGTCAGATAACCTGGCCATCAAAGGAGTATTTGAAATGTATGCTGGCAAGGGCAACCACATCATTACGGTAAAAACCGAGCACAAAGCGGTGTTGGATACTTGCAAGAAATTGGAGAAAGAAGGTGCCGAAGTTACCTATCTGGAAGTAAATAACGAAGGTTTGATCGATCTGGCTGAATTGGAAGCTGCCATCAAGCCAACTACGATTCTGGTTTCTGTAATGTGGGCCAACAACGAAACTGGCGTCATCCAGCCTATGAAAGAAATTGGCGAACTTTGTGCAAGCAAAGGGATACTTTTCTTTAGCGATGCAGTACAAGCGGTAGGTAAAATCCCGGTAAATCCTAAAGAAATGGGGGTTCACCTGATGGCCTTCACCTCACATAAAATGTATGGCCCTAAAGGGGTTGGTGCATTGTACGTAAGCCGTAAGAATCCTCGGGTAAAAGTTACCGCCCAAATGGATGGTGGCGGCCACGAACGCGGCATGCGTTCTGGCACACTGAATGTACCTGGCATTGTTGGCTTTGGCAAAGCTGCTGAAATCGACAAAGCAGAAATGCACCAGGACGCTGAACGCCTGAGCAAAATGCGCGACCGCTTGGAAGCTGCATTCAAAGCAAACCTGGAAGAAGTATATGTAAACGGCAGCCGCGAACACCGCATGCCGCACGTAACCAATATCTCTTTCAAACACGTGGAAGGCGAAGGACTAATGATGACCTTCAACCAAAACATTGCGCTTTCTTCTGGTTCAGCCTGTACATCTGCTTCATTGGAGCCTTCTTATGTACTGGTTGCCTTGGGCTTGGGAGATGATTTGGCACACTCTTCACTGCGATTCAGCTTGGGTCGCTTTACCACGGAAGAAGACATCGATTACGTGATCGAAAAAGTTAGTGCAGGTGTAAATCACATGCGTGAACTGAGCCCGATCTGGGAAATGTACAAAGAAGGAGTGGATTTGACCACCGTACAATGGTCTGAACACTAATTTAAATTTTCACCCATGAATTTATTCCTGGGCTAACTTGAAAAATCTAAAGTCATGGCTTATTCCGATAAAGTCCTCGAACATTTCCAAAACCCACGCAACGTAGGTACTTTGGACAAAAGCAAAAATACCGTAGGTACTGGCCTGGTAGGTGCACCTGAATGTGGTGATGTAATGCGCCTGCAAATTGAAGTTGACCCTGCTACCAGCACTATCCTGGATGCCAAATTCAAAACTTTTGGCTGTGGCTCGGCGATTGCTTCTTCTTCTTTGGCTACCGAGTGGCTAAAGGGAAAAACCATCGATCAGGCGCTAACCATCGACAATATGACCATTGTAGAAGAATTGGCGCTCCCACCAGTGAAAATTCACTGTTCGGTGTTGGCTGAAGATGCGATCCGCGGTGCCATTGCTGATTACCAGCAAAAAAATGGCATTGAAGTAGCGATTGCTGAAAAAGCGCACTAATTGTTTTACCTGAAATTACAATACTATGCTGTTTGTAGCTGAAAGTGCAAAGGAAAGAATCACCGAAATTCGCTCACAAGGCCAGTTGAAGGATGACTTTTTTGTGCGGGTATCTGTTACCAGTGGCGGGTGTTCAGGACTGAGTTACAACATGGATTTTGATAACGAATCAAAACCCAATGACCAGGTCTTTGAAGACAATGGCGTCAAAGTGGTGACAGACCTGAAAAGTTTCTTGTACTTGTTCAACTCCACCCTTGAGTTTTCGGGTGGTTTGGAAGGCAAAGGCTTCTTTTTCAACAACCCCAATGCCGCGCGTACTTGTGGTTGTGGAGAGAGCTTTGCGGTATAAAAGTATTGAGTTGCACACAATCTTGCCCTAAAAGCAAAACTTGTGTGCAACTCAATACTATAAAACCTTGTTTACGATATAAACCATTCCTTCTGGGGTTTGCCAGCTCGAAATGACCTGCGCATCTCCAAAATAAAGTACGTTTGATTCCAATTTCACCGGAATAGAGTTGCCTTCCAACGTAGTGACCGTACCCATGCCAGCCAGCTTTTTGGAGCTCAATGCCTCCTTTATGACATGCTTTTTTAACATGGTCATTTGTGCTGAAGTATGATTTGGATCCATCAGATCCATCAAGAATACCCCACCCAATTTATTGTAAGCATCATCAGTTGGGACAATCAAGGTACTCTTCTGTTTGAGTCCCACCAATTGAGGCATTCCGCCGGCAGTGGCAATCAGCATTTGGTAGGTGGTTGTATTGCCCACTTTTTTGAGTGCAGTTGCAAAATTTTCCATTTGAGGTATGGCTGAGCCAGTACTACAGGAAGTTCCCAAAAGCAGCAACAAGAATAAGGTAGAAGTAACTATACGCATAAACAATTCATTTTAAATGAGTTCTTTCATCCAGAAGCGCAAGGGTTTGGGGCTTTCAGCCGCCTCGTTGATGTCTTTCCAGGACATGTAGCAAACCATCTCCGTTTGCTGAAAACCGCGTCGTCTCCAAAAATGATTCAAAGGTACATAGTCTGTGGGTTTGAGAGGGTGATCCGCCGGGCGTTCTACCCCGCAAAAACTGGCCCATTTGAATCCTGAAAGAGAGCGGGCTTTGCGTTCGCGCTGTTCAAAAAAAGCAACGCCAATGCCTTTTTGGCGGTAATCCGGCAACAATACCGATTCGCCGTAGTAATAAATCTCGTTCAGGTTGTACCCTTTTTCCAAAAAAGGCTTTTTGACGTTGTCCGGTTCTTGCACCAGCGGAATACAGGTAGACGCACCCACCACCTTATCTCCATCCTGAGCAATGACAATTGCTGCGAAAGGTGAGCTGAGGTAAGTCTTTAGGTATTCTTGCTCATGCTCCATGCTTCCTTCATACAGATAGGGAAAAGCCCGAAACACTTCGATCCGCAAACGGGCAACATCATCCAGATAAGGCTCGAGTTGTGCGCCTGAATAAGTAATGATTGAGATATTCGTATCCATATTGTACACGGCAGTAGAGAGCAAGGGAGTTTATTGATTGTTGAGGGTTTTTTCGAGATCCAGATTTAGGGGCATTTTTAGCTTGTCGTTGGCCTTAACCTGGTACAAATCATGGCGGCGGTCTTGCAAATTGCGCACACTGCCCCGGTGGTGCAGGTTGTGCAAAAGCTCCAGATCTACATCCGATACAATGATGGATTCGACATTGGCGGGCAATTGAGATTTGATGGCTCCTTGCGGAAACGCATAATCTGATGGGGTGAAAATGGCCGATTCGCCGTATTGAAATTCGATGGCACTGATTTCGGGTAAATAGCCCACACAGCCAGAAATGGCAACGTAACACTCATTTTCAATGGCACGAGCCTGCGCACAATGCCTTACCCGGAAAAAGCCCTCTTGTGAATCAGTCGAAAAAGGGACAAACAAAATCTGCACCCCCGCATCGGCATACAAGCGGCCCAATTCGGGAAACTCTACATCGTAGCAGGTTTGAATCCCGATGCGTCCACAATCGGTATCAAATACTCCTAACTTATTTCCAGGCACCATGTGCCAGCTGTGTTTCTCGTAGGGGGTAAGGTGAGTCTTCAGGTATTTTTCAACACTTCCATCGCGTTTGCACAAAAAGGTCGCATTGCGCAATTCTCCTGCTGGAGAAAGCTCGGGGATGCTTCCAGTAATGACATTGACTTGATGAAGATGCGCCATTCTGGAGATTTCTTCCATCAGATAATTCGTGATGGAGGTCATGGCAACAAGCCTATCCCGCTCCTTAGTAGCAGGAAAAAGGCTCAACAACGGCATGGAAAAGTACTCCGGATAGAGCACGAAATCTACACCATAATTAGCGAATGACTGGACCTGGTGCTCTATTTTGTCAAGGAAAATTTCCACTGACTCAAAATTCCTTACCAGCCATTGGACAACACCCAGGCGAACTTCGCCTGGTTTCAATTCAGTAGCGTTTCTCATTTCCGGATGAAAAGATGCTGAAAAATGTGACGGGCAAAGGTACAGGAAACCGAGGGGATTTGCAAATTATTTTCAACCGGCCGTTTTAGGTGTTAATATGGTAATAAGGTGTCGCTTCAAGCCCTTGAAGTGACACCTTGTTTTGTTAGGGGAATCCGGATTAATCCAGCCTAAATCTTGATTTTCAAGAATCAATCCGCCAGATTTGTAGGGCAAGTAGTTTATCTTTAGCCTAAACTTTCAATGTGATTGATTATGAAAAAGGTCTCCATTCTTCTACTACTGATTGTGCTGGCGTTTTCTTGCCGAGAAAAATCCAATACGCAGGAAGTGCGCATCAATCCAGCACCCAAACCCAATACCACCTTCTACAAATTGAACCAGGAAGTATTTGTACATGCCCTGGAAGGACTTTCTTTGCGGAAAACACCCGATTCGAAAGCGGAAAAAATTGGAATTGCTCCATATGGCGCCATTTTGACCATTGTAGCCATGCCTTTGCCCGAACACGAATATGTGGCCGAGAAAATTGGCGATTTTGAGCTAAAAGGCCATTGGGTCAAAGTACGCAATGAAGAAAAGCAGGAAGCCTATGTTTTTGATGGCTATTTGACCCATTTTCCCATTTTGGCGGAAGAAAGTGAAGAAGACATGGCCGATCCCGAATGGTTTTATCAAACGCTTTCCAAATTCAAAGGCGAGCGGGAAATTTCTGCCCCCAACGAAGCAAAAGGAATCGTGGAAGGATACAAACAAGCTTATGCCGACGGCGGAGAGTTTGAGTACATCCTTTACAATGGCGGTGTTACGCAGTTTTTGCGCGTACCTGCCACTACGCTATCGCTGCAACAGGCACTGGTCAGCTTGCGCTCGTTTTATTTCAGCAATGCCAAAAAAATGAAAGCAGAATGGGATGCCAAAAAACAAGTTGTCAGAATCCTGGACGAGGATTCCCCCACCGAATGGCTGGAATTCGGGCAAAAAGGCAATCAAGTCGTGGTTGGGTTTTATTCAGGGGATTAAGAGCAGGTCTAAGCCTTTAAATCGTCATTCAAACCTCGAAAATTGATTTTGCCAGCGTTGGCTTTTAAATGCCCGGCGATGGCCAGTGCCCGAATAATTTTCAATTCTGAGCTTTTGGGTTGGGCAATGATGTACAGCAAGGTACGCTGCTTTCCGGGGGTAAGTTGCTCCCAATAGGCCTTGGCATCGGGATCTTGTTCCATTACTGCCACAAATTCTTCGGGTACAGGGAGGCCGTATTCACTCGCATCTTTGTGTACGGATATTTGCACCTGATCGCCGATTTTCAGTTTCAGTTGCTTCATGCGCGCCTTGTTGACGAGGATGATGTACACGCCTTCTCCTTTGGAAATCAGCGCACATTGGTATTCCACCTGGCCATTGATGTTGCACACCACTCTTTTGTCTTCACCTAGCTCACTAATCGCGGTTACGATGGGCGCAGGTACAATAAAATGCTGCCCCCATAAACGATTGGTGGATTCCTCCATGTAAGAGGTAAACTGAAAACTGCTTGTTGAATCCATTGCTGATCTTGTATAAAAAAAACCTCCTTCGGCGTTCACAAACGCACGAAAGGAGGCTCCAAATTATGCAAAAACTCTTTGGATAGAAAAGCTTTCCAGCTCATCCAGTAACATTTCCAGTTCTTTTTCAGTGGTCAGGGGATTCATCAAGGAGACGCGGAGGTAAACCACGCCGCGCAAGGTTGTTTGAACAAGGTAAAAATTGCCTTTTTCCAGTACGCGCTGTCTGAGTTCCAGGTTGAAGGCATTGAGGTCTGAGACGCCAGGTTTTATGACTCTAAAACACACAATGTTGCACTCCGGTTCCATGGCAAGCTCAAAATTTGGTCTTTTTGCGAGAATTTTTGCAAACTTTTGCCCCAAATCATAAGTCTGATCCACCGCTGCTGCAAACGCGGCTTCACCGTAAAGCCGCAAAACCGTAGCAATTTTGAGCGACATCATGTATTTGGTGCATTCAAAAGTTCGCTTGCCCAGGTTGTACCAATCGGCTTCGGTATTGTTCCAGAGGTATTCAGCCCGTTGTTGAAAGGTACGGAAACTGTCTTCGTTCCGCTTAAAGACCAGCCCGGTAGCCAATGCCGGAATCATCAGCATTTTATGAAAATCCATGACCACCGAATCGGCGCGCTCAATGCCCTGGAGCAAGTGGCGGTATTGCTGCGAAAAAACAGCCGCCCCACCATGTGCTCCATCGGCATGAAACCAGATGTTGTGGCGCTCCGCAAAATCGGCAATTGCCTCCAGGTTGTCGTGCGAACCCGTAGACGTGGAGCAGCAACTGCCAATCACCGCTATTACGTGTAAGCCCTGCGCTTTGGCTGCGTCTAGGTACGGTTCCAACAAATCGGTACGCATTTTAAACCGTTCATCGGTAGGCAGTTTGATGATGCCCGCGTTGCCCAAGCCCATGATTCGGGCAGCCCGGTCTACACAATAATGTGCCTCCTCGCTGACCATAATGGCCAGGCGTTCCTGGTTGCCTTCTGTCCATACCGCCGCAGGGGCTTTCAGGGCGCGGGCGGCCAGCAGGGCGGTCAGATTGGCCAAGGTGCCGCCGGAGGTCAGGATTCCGCCACTGTTGGCGCTATAGCCAATGCGTTTGGCCAACAATTCGATGACCAGCCGCTCCAGCGGAACCGATACCATCCCCATTTCATACAAGGCCATGCCCTGGTTGAGTACACTGCTCAGTAAGCCCGCCAAAGCAGCAGCTGGTGCAGTAACCGCTACCTGGTGTCCCATATAACTGGGGTAATGCGGCTTTACCGATTGCTGGATGACGTCGTCAAAAAATGCAGCGGGATCATTCCGCAGTGGCGCATCGAATTCCGCTTGCCAAAAAGCATAACTGCTGAGGGGCTCCTGGGCTGGAAAAACCTGCGAGGCTGCTGGGCTTTGAGCCGACTCAAAGTAAGTGGCCAATTGATCGATCAACGCATGGCCTTGTTGCCGAAAGGTTTGAGGGTCATAAATGCGTTGGAGTAGGGTCAGGTTATCTTCCATAAGTGGTGTTTTTTTTTCGTTCTTTGCTGGAAAGGTATACTTATTTGAACCCTCGCTGGCGCAAGTCATCCACAGCAACGTACTGCTGGTTCAAAGTCGAGGCTCATTTTGTGGGCTTTTGAATGACCGGGTAAAAATCGTTCTACCCATATCAAGCCCCTCGCGGGGCAAATCCTTCAAAAGTAAAGTTTTTAAGAAATTTTAATGCGTTTGCTCTTGGGCTTATTTCTGAGTACCTAATAAGGTTGACTAAAATGGTAAACTTGCGGGACAAGAAGCCTGTACTTCCAAATTCAAACGACAAGGATTGCGGCCACAGAACACTTTTTACCTTAAACCATTAACTTAAAAAAATCCACTTCCATATGACAAAAGTATTAATCACAGGAGCAACAGGAAATATTGGAACAGCAGTAATCCATGCTTTGAGCCAAATAACGCATGATCTTGATCTTTTTGCGGGGGTCAGGAATATCATTGAGGACAAGATTAAATTAGGCCGCTACAACATCAAATTTTCACAATTTGACTTTACCGACGTTAAATCATACCAACCCGCCCTGCAAGCCTGTGACATCCTTTTTTTATTAAGGCCACCACAGATTTCGGATGTAGAAAAATATTTTAAGCCAATCATTGAAACTTGTCAAGACGTTGGGGTAAAGCACATTGTTTTTTTATCCGTTCAGGGCGTAGAGAAAAGCAAAATAATCCCACACCACAAAATTGAAAAGCTAATTGTTGACAGTGAAATTCCTTACACTTTCTTACGGCCTGCTTATTTTATGCAAAATTTCACCACAACCTTGCGCAAGGATCTGGTGAATAAAAACCTTATTTATCTGCCTGCCGGCAATGCAAAATTTACCCTCATTGACGTGCGGGACATTGGTTCGGTTGCTGCAATCATTCTGACAAACATTGTTCAACACATCAACCAGGCTTATGAACTAACTTGCACCGAACGCTTAACTTTTTCAGAAATGGCAGGGCTTTTAAGTACCCAATTGGGAAGAAGAATCCAGTTTAAATCGTCAAACTTGATCAATTTCTTCCTGACAAAAAGAAGGGAGAAAACCCCCACCATGCTGATACTTGTCATGATTATGCTTCATTACTTTCCCCGATTTCAAGCCAAACCAGCAATAAGTAATTGGGTGCAAATCATAACCGGCAGGCAACCAATCACTTTTGAGCAATTTATAAAGGACAACAAAGAATTGTTGAGTGTTGGGTTACCTAATGAAAACCAATAAATCTTATTCAAATAATCAGCCGAAGAGTGGGAATCTTGCAATTTTTAAAAATAATTGTACAACAACTGAGGATAACATTGGGCCTAACTTTGTGAAGTGTCTAATCTTAAAATCCATTCAAATGAAAAAGTTATTCCCAGGCTATAGTTTGTTCCTTGCATTGATGAGTTGCTTGGTGGTGACCTCCTGCGACAGTAAAAAGCCAGAGGCGAAAATAACCACCAAACAGCATCTGGACGCAGGAACCAAAACAATTGAAAATATGCAATCGGCATACAAAGGAGAGAGAACTGCAACCGCAAAGTATGCAGCGTTTTCAAAGAAAGCCGAAGAAGAGGGATATCACAACGTTGCTTTATTGTACAACGCAGTTTCAGCAGCCGAAAACATTCACTCCATAAATCACAAAGCTGTAATTGAAGACGCTGGAGCAACCGTTCCAATCATCACGCCTGAATACAAAGTAAAAACGACCAAAGAGAACTTGAGTGAAGATATAAATGGCGAAGCCTACGAAGCTAAAAAAATGTACCCTGATTTTTTAAAAACTGCCGAAGCAGCTGACAACCAAATTGCTTTATTAAGTCTTAATTATGCCAGGAAAACAGAGCTCAAGCATAAATTCTTTTTTGAACAAGCTTTGGGTGACATCAATAGTAATATGTTGAACAGTTTGCCAGCCAAATATTTCGTTTGTCCCGTTTGTGGAAATACCTACACCTCTGCACCCAAACACTGCGACTTTTCATTAACAGACAGAGAAAAATTCATCGTATTCCAATAACTTGAAGAAACTGGGAGCTGCAAGACAGATATTCGAAATGATAGTTTTGTACAACAAGAAAAAATGCACCATGTACAACTAAATGTTGAATAGGCCGGTTGAGAAACTGGCCTATTCAACATTTGGAAAACCTAAAGGTTGCCAAAACCAACAATTGTGGTTAAATTAGCGATCTATATCCACCAAAATACCTAACAGCTCATTAACCATGATCCTGCGCATCACCCTGTTTATCCTCCTGGTCACCATCACGGCTGCATCCGCCCAACCAAGCAATCTCCCCCTCCGCAAAGCCCTTGAAACGTCCAGCCGCTCCATCCGGCTCGATGTACCGATGACCAACACCATCCGCAATGCATTCAAGGCGGGTACGCGCGACTTTTCAGGTAAGCCAGGCCCCAATTACTGGCAATTGGAAGCCGACTATACCATTAATGCCAGCCTCGATACGGCCACTCAAACCATTACCGGATCGGAAAAGATCAGCATGCACAACAACAGCAAGGGCAATCTGGGAACGATCGTATTGCGCCTTGACCACAACATCTTTCGCCCACTAGCCCAGCGGGGTGCTTCCGTGCCAGCAGAAACCACTGATGGGATGGTTTTGACCAGCCTGAAGGTTGCTGGCCAGGAAGCTGCCCTAAGCGCTGCCGAAGCTCCGAGGCGTGGCAATAATGACAATACCGCATCAAAAGTAACCATCTCCGGACTTACCCAGACGGTAGCATTCATCAATCTTGCCGAACCGGTTAAAGCTGGAACAACGGTTGAACTGGAAATAGAATGGCACACCAAACTGCCCGGTGGCCCCAATGGGCTAGGCCACCGCATGACCCAACGATTTGACAATAAATTGTTTCAACCCACCCAATGGTACCCTCGCCTGGCCAAATACGATGACCTGCTCGGCTGGGAGACCAGCCCTTATCTGGGACCTTCAGAGTTCTACAACAACTTCGGCAAATTTGACGTGCGCATCACCGTACCAGGCGGCTGGATTGTCAGTGGTACAGGCTTGCTGCAAAACCCCAACGAGGTGTTGACGGAAACAGCAAGACAGCGACTCTCCACGGTACTCAACTCCGATGATGAGGTAACCATTGTGGGGGCGACTGAAAAAGGCCCAGGAAAATCCACTGCGCCAGGCGACAAACTCACTTGGCATTTTGTTGCCGACAGGGTAAATGATTTTGTCTGGGCAAGCGCCGAAAACTTCGTCTGGAAAGCCACCCGCGCAACCATTCCCGGCAAAGGCGCCGTCCCGATTCACATGGTTTACCTGCCCGAAAGGGCCGAATTATTTGAACATGCTGGTAAGATTTCCCGTCATGCACTCGAGTTTTATTCGGCACTTTGGGCGCCTTATCCATTCCCTCAATTGACCTTGCAGGATGGGCCAAGCGAGGGCATGGAATACCCCATGGTCATTAACTCGAACCAGGATGCTGCTGACCATGAAACTGCCCACCAGTGGTGGCCGATGATGCTGGGCACCAATGAAACGCGGTACGGCTGGATGGATGAAGGGTTCAATCAGTATATGAATATTCTCTCGGATGCAGATTCTGGGGGCAAGCCGTACAATCTGGATGGCTTGGGCCAATACTATGGCTGGATGAGTGGCGACGAAAACGAAGCCCCGATGATGTGGAGTGCCAATGATGCGGGCAGTGGCTATAGGTTTCAAACCTACCAAAAAGCGCCCTTGATGCTCTCCATGCTGGGCGGCATTGTAGGCGATCAGGCTGTTATCAATGCCATGAAAAAATATACCGCAGCCTGGGCTTACAAGCACCCTTCACCTTGGGATTATATTTTCTTTATGAACAATGAACTGGGACAGGATCTGGAATGGTTCTGGTACTACTGGTTGTGGACCACGGAGTCTGTTGATGGATCGATCCAGGACGTAAAAACCACAAGTGGCAAAACAACCGTAACGATTCAGCAAGCAGGGCAGATGCCGTCGCCGGTGGTGTTGAAGGTGGAGTTTGAAGCAGCAGGCCCGGTCATCAAAACATTGCCCAACGCCAAAATGATTGATGCAACTACTGCCGAAGTTACCTGGCCCGTATCCGTTTGGTTTGACGGCAAACGCACTTTTGATGCCGAAATGAATTTTGGAAAACGCAAGATCAAAAAAATCACGTTTGATCCTCATGGCCGTTTCCCGGATGCCAATTCTGACGATAACGTTTGGCCACAGAAATAAAGAATTTTATGCAAATCAAAATCAACTAGGATGGCAATGGAAAATCAAAAGGAGTTGTCCTCAGAACAACAGGAAGAACTACTCAGCACCTTAAAAGCCCGGTTTGAGAAAAACAAAAGTCGCCATGAAGGCCTTGAATGGGCCAAAGTCCAAGCCAGGCTGGAAGCAAATGCCGAAAAACTGTGGTCGCTCCATGAAATGGAAAGAACCGGCGGTGAACCAGACGTAATTGACCTTGATCCAAATACGGACGAATACATTTTTTGCGATTGTTCGGCGGAAAGTCCTGTTGGCCGCAGAAGTCTTTGTTTTGACCATACAGCACTGGAGTCAAGGAAAGAAAACAAACCAGCCAACAGCGCTATGAATATGGCTGCTGCCATGGGTATTGAACTTTTTACGGAAGAAAAATATAGGGCACTACAACAATTGATAAAGTTCGATTTAAAAACCTCAAGCTGGGTAAAAACCCCTGCTGAGATCAGAAAACTCGGCGGCGCCCTCTTTTGTGATCGCCGCTATGACACTGTTTTTGTGTACCACAATGGCGCAGAATCTTACTATGCCGGCAGGGGATTCCGTGGCTCGCTTAGGGTTTAAACATTGCCCAGTATGGTACATTTGAATTTGAGCGCGAACTTTTCGATTTTTTGACCTAATTTTATCCATAAGCGGATTAAACACAACTCTTATTATGAACTCACGTCGCAAATTTTTACAGAAAATTACGGCAACCGCCATTGCCCTTCAATTGCCAGACTATGTTTTGGCAGGTAACCCTGAAACCTATAGCCAACCTTATGAAGGCCCCGTTTTGCGGGTAGCCATTATGGGACTGGGCAGTTATGGAAACCGGGTTGCCGAGGCCATGCAATCCTGCAAAAAAGCCAAATTAGTGGCGGCTATCAGCGGTACCCCGTCTAAACTTAAAGAATGGCAGAGTAAATACAATATCCCGGAAAAAAATTGCTACAACTACGAAACTTTCGATGCGATCAAGAACAACCCCGACATTGATGCGGTGTACATCATCACTCCCAATGCCCTGCACAAAGAGCAGGTAATCCGGGTGGCCAATGCGGGCAAGCATGTGATCTGCGAAAAACCCATGTCGATCAATGCCAAAGACGGACAGGCCATGATCGATGCCTGCAAAAAAAGCAATGTAAAACTGCTGGTCGGCTACCGGATGCATTTTGAACCCAAGACCCTGGAAATCATCAGAATGAGAAAGGAAGGGGAGCTGGGTAAAGTTTTATTTTTCCAGGGCCTATGCGGCTTTACCATCGGAAATCCCTCCCAATGGCGGCTAAACAAAAAACTGTCAGGCGGCGGTGCAATGATGGACATCGGCATTTATGCCATCAATGGTGCTCGGTATATGGTAGGAGAGGAGCCAATCTGGGTGACTGCACAGGAAATCAAGACCAACCCCGAAAAATTTAAAGAAGGCATTGACGAAACCATCCAGTTTCAGTTGGGTTTCCCCGGAGGGGCAGTGGCTTCCTGCTTGTCAACCTACACGATGAACAACCTTGACCGCTTTTTCTTGAATGCCGAAAAAGGCTTTGCAGAGTTGTTGCCCTCCACTGGCTATGGCCCCATCAAAGGGCGCACCAACAAAGGCGAATTGAACCATCCGCATGTTACGCACCAGACCGTGCAAATGGATGAAATGGCGGGCATCATTTTGGAAGGCAACACCCCCATCGTACCCGTTGATGGGGAAGAAGGATTAAAAGACCTAAAGATTATTGATGCGATCTTTTTGGCTGTCAAAACGGGGAAGAAAGTACCCCTGAAATTGTAAAAGCCAAGTTCAAGATATTGTAATTTGAAACATGACAGCACATAAAAACCTGATTGACCACATACAAAAAAAAGTCTCCCTTTCAGAAGAAGAGGCACAGGAGTTTATTTCCTGTTTTAAACTCACCAAAGTAAAAAAACGCCAGTTCATTATTCAGCCGGATTTTGTAGCCAAACACCGCAACTATGTATTGCAAGGTGCTTTTATGGGTTATGTAGTGGCAGATGCGGGGCAGGAACATATTATTCAACTGGCCATCGAAGACTGGTGGATTTCTGATTACAACAGTTACATTTTTCAGCAACCTGCTACAATGTTCGTGATGGCTTTGGAAGACAGCGTGATATTGCAACTTGATTTTGCCAGTGAGCAAAAGCTCAAAAGCATGAATCATAAGTATGAAACATTTTTCAGAATTACCGCAGAGCGTTCATTTGCCGGTATGCAGAGAAGAATCATCAGCAATCTTACCAAAACTGCCGAAGAACGCTTTCATGAATTTGAAGACAATTACCCACAAATCGCCAATCGTTTTCCTCAATATGTCATTGCTTCCTTCCTGGGCATGACCACCCAATACCTCTCAAAGCTCCGAAACATAAGGGTTTCCAAAAAAAGTTAATCTAGTTTCACTTTACTTCTTCATGTAGTTTCTCCATATTTCCTAATCTAGTTGGTTGTAAAAGGCCTCCTGTTGAGGCCATCTTTGTATTGTCAATAACGACACGCTGAACAACAAAAAATACAAAGCAAAATGACCACAACGTCAAACAGAACTTTTACAGTTCCAATCAGAGCAGAAGTAAGCGAAACCAATCAAGGCATTTTTGATAACCTCAAAAAAGGTCTAGGTTTTGTTCCAAACCTGTATGCCTATTTCGCCAAAAGCGAAACAGCATTGGGCGACTACCTTGCCCTGCAAAACCGCAAGAGCAGTTTAAAAGCAAAAGAAAGAGAAGTAATTAACCTGGTAGTCAGTCAAATCAATGGCTGCCGCTATTGCCAGAGTGCCCACACTGTATTGGGTAAAATGAATGGTTTCACAGACGAACAAATAATTGAGCTTCGCCAGGGCTCAGCATCATTCGACAGCAAATTAGACGCATTGGCAAAATTTACAGCGTCAGTTACTGAAACCAGGGGTCATGCAAGCATTGATGCAAAAGAAGCATTTTTTGCAGCCGGGTACACTGAAGCCAATTTGATTGATGCCGTAATTATTATTGGCGATAAAATCATCAGCAACTACATCCACAACCTTACTGGTTTTGAAATTGATTTTCCATTAGCAGACGAAATTGCTTAGACTTTGACCATAGGTAAGGGAGCAGATGAACTCCCTTCCTTCTAAAATCTTAATTACTAACAAAAAACCATACCATATAAAGGGCAGAGCGAGAAGAAATACTAAAATCATTAAGCACTTAATAATACTTTCAAAAATGACAGAACTATTCAAGTACTACGGCCTCGACTGGCTGGCAATGATAATGAGTGTAATTGCTATGTTGTTGTTGGGGAATAAAGTAAAATGGGGGTTTGTATCATTTATGATTGCCAATATAGCCTGGATAGCACTAGGTATTGCTTTACTGCATAGCTACGCTATAGTTATTGGCAACTGCATATTCCTTATTACGAATACAAGGGGTTTTATTAAATGGAATCAAACCCAAAAACAATGACATGGAAAAGGTGAATTTATTTTCAGCAATTGCCAATAAGCAGGCAGACTTGATCGTGATTGCAAGGGAATATTTGCGTAATCCTTATTTTGCTACACTTGCTGCCAAAGAGTTGGGTGTAGAGCTCCCAATCCCCTTTCAGTATAAGAGGGCTTATTAAAATTGTACTACCACATATTAACCCAATATTTCGGCTAAATGATACAATTGTAAAAGCCACCGATATACCCAATTGTAAGTTTTTTCCACAAACCTGGAACGTTTTGGAAAACATCACACACATTCAGGTGTAATCAAAATTTATTCAACACACCTGAATTCTATTTGCACCATGAAACAGTCCACTTTTTTTCAAACCGGAAAATTCTTTTTGTCAGTTGTTATTCTGCTGAGTGCCTTCCAGGCGCAAGCTCAAAATTTGCCAGGAGGCTTAACTACTCAACAAGTAAATGCGCACGTGATCGACCCCGTTCAGCTACGCGGCAGCCTTTCTGATGGAAACGAACAAGAGCGCTCCATGCCTTTTATTTTCCGTCCCCAAATCAAGTTCAATGCATTACCAAAACTGAATGTCAATGCTTTTGGACAAGAATTTCATGCAAAAATTAAAGACCAGGTGACTGGATACGCCATGCAATTGCGTCAAAATGGTGCTCCATTGTACACCTTGATCTGGAACTTTTCGAAAACCCCTACCGATGGCGGCCAGGGCTGGAAACTCGATACCCGCATGCATGTAGCCAGTGTAAGCAAATTCATCACTGCAGTAGCGATGGTCAAATTGCTGGATTCTAAAGGCATCTCGCTGGATGCCAAAATCATCAACTACCTGCCAGCACACTGGGCTAAAGGCCCCAAAGTTGATCAGGTTAGCTTCCGTCAATTGCTTACGCATACTTCTGGCTTCAAAACGGGTACTTCTAGCTCCAACTACACCTTTATGAAGCAGGTGGTGGCCATTGGTGCACTTACCAACGGCAGCTATGCTTACGAAAACCTGAACTTTGGTCTTTGTCGCCTGTTATTGGCCGTTATCAACGGCAACATCCCCCAAAACTTCAACGTTGGCCCCATAACCGATCAAGTTTGGGACATCGTAGGCATCAATGCTTACAAGCAGTACTGCCAAACCAATATCTTCAACCCTGCCGGTGTGGCCAATGCCAGCTTTGAAGCGCTGCCTGCTTTCAAAAATGCCCTAGCGTACAAATTTCCGAACCTGAATCAAGCGGGATGGGATTCTGGCGACTTGGCAAGTATGGCCGGAGGTGCTGCCTGGAGGCTTTCTGTAGATGACTTGCTGAAAGTGATGGATCACGTTCGACGCAGAAATACCATTATTCCTGCAGGTCGTGCTCAACAAGTATTGGATGGAAACCTGGGTATCGATCAAGCGATCCCAACCCCTGCCGGTAACATTTACAACAAGAATGGCCGCTGGACCAGCGGTGGCAGAACGGAGCAGAGCGTGATCTACTTCATGCCCAACGGAATGGAATTGGTGGTGTTGGTCAACTCACCAATCAGCGTAGAAGGCTGGTCTTTGCGCGGCATCGTGAAGGACTTGTTCATCGACAACCTGGTAAATCCCAATTAGGAGTTGAAAAGTTAATAGTTGAAAAGTTGAAGAGGGCACTGTGCTGAACTTAGCATAGTGCCCTCTTCAACTTTTCAACTATTTCTCGTTTCTTCCATCGGCAATGCCGTGGATTTTCATTTTCACGTAATCGTCCAGATTCAGATCTTTGAAGCCCTTTTCGCGCATGCGCTGAATGTATTCCGGACTTACGCCGTGAATCTTCAGTGAAACTGCCTCATCAAGGTCAATGGTTTTGAAACCCAAATTATGGTAGGCTTTTATTTGAGCCGCTTCCAATCCATGAATTCGCGCCTGAATGGCTTGATCCAAAGACAAGCTACTGAAACCTGCCTCTTTCAGCGATTTCATGTACCCACCGTTCAGGCCATGGATGCGCGCCTGAATGGCTTGATCCAAAGATAAGTTGCTAAGACCTGCCTCTTTGAGCGACTTCATGTACACACCGTCCAGCCCGTGGATGCGCGCCTGAATGATTTCTTGCGGTTTCAGACTGGCAAAACCTGCATCTTTGAGGGACTGAATGTAAACATCGTCTATGCCGTGGATGCTGTAACTGCGCATGTCGTCCATGCTCATTTGACTACCAGCTGTGCTTCTGATTTTGTTGATCCGCTCCGGATCAAGTCCATGGATTTTAGAATTCACCAATTCATCAGCAGAAAGATTTTTACCGCCATTGGCTTGATTCATCCGCCGGGCATAATCAGCACTCACCCCATGAATCTTAAAATTTACTACTTGGTCTAAAGGTAGATTCGGGTAACCTGCACTTTGCAAACCGCGCACATAATCGGCAGAAACGCCGTGGATTTTTGCGGTTAGCACATCTTCCAGGGATACTTTTTCGTAACCCAGACTGGTCAAGGATTGCATGAAAGACGGCCCTGCGCCGTGGATTTTCAATTCAATCAATTTGCGAATGGGCACTTGTCCGTAGCCGCCCTTTTGGAAGGCAGCAAAGTAACCTTGCAAGGTTTCTTTGTCAAGACCATGAATGCCCATTTCTACCAGATTGTTGCCAGTGAGGGTTTTGTAGCCATGCTGTTGGAGGTAGGCAATGTAATCTTTGTTGACATCCGCCATAAACAGGTGCAACATTTCCTCCTCGTCAACTCCCGTAATACTTTGTTGATCGAGGTATTTCTTGAATTCGGCATTTTGCACAAAATCAAACTTGCCATAGCCCTCGTTTCCATCAAATTTCCCTTTGAAATTCAGCGTACCAGCGTCGCGCTTCAAATTGAAAGTCGATTCAGTGGTTGGCAAACTAGAGAATTCTTTTTTGTCAAAATACCGGGAAGTATTCCAGTTGGAATGCTCCGTTTTGGATTGCAGATTGAGGTAAACCCTTTCGCCTTTGATTTCAGCATTCCAAAATCCGCTGGTACTCATCGGCGCATCGCTGTCAATATCAAAATGGCTGCTTTCCTGCTTTTCAATACTTTTTGGCGATAAACGGGCTTCCGTGGTTTCCACCAGTTCGGTTTCCATCGGTTTTGATTCCACCAGTTCGGTTTCTACCTGATGGTACGTATTGTTTGCAAAATTTTTGATCCAGGCCAGGCCACTAAGTGTACCCGCTACCAGGACTACGGTGAGCATTTTTTCCATTGTGTTTGTCGTTGGTGATTTAATGTGTAAAATGCGCTGCAAGCGCAGCATAAATTGACTTTTTTGTTGGCCGGCAAAAGCCAGGGCAGGAGACATGGGCATAAATCCCATCTCTTGTACCGTGACCAGAGCTTTTGCATAAGTCAGGGAATCTCCGGTGAGCTGTATGGCCAATTCGTCAGCCGCACTTTCCCGTTCGGTGCGCACTTGTGCCGAGATCCACCACACGCCAGGGTGGTAGTAAAACAGGGTTTCGACAAAGCCCTGTAATACATTGAGCAAATGATCGTGGCGAAGAATATGTGCCAGCTCATGCGCCAAAATCGCCTCTACTTCTGCCGCAGGCAAGCGGTTGATCATCCCTAGCGGAAACAGAATCATGGGCTTGAGGTAGCCCACCACTTGTGGCGTGCGCACTAGCGCCGATTCCACCAAGGTTATGGCTTTATCGAGTCCAGTTTTGATGGTCAAATCATCTAATAAATCCAGCCAGTATTCGTCGGCTGGAAAATTCATGCGCCCTTTGAGGTAGTACACATAACTGACGCTGCTGAGCAAGCGCAATAGGAAAATAGCTACACCTAGGAGCCAAAAACCAACGATCAATGGCAGGTGCTGATCAAAATAGCCCTGGACGTCGGGCCAGTTCAAACCGTGATCAAGCGCTACCAAATCAGATTCTGGTACAACGAGTGCCAGGTCTTCCAGGGCTGATAATTCATCTTCAGACAGTTGGGGCTGGACTGTTTCAAGCTGTACCAATTTATCCAGCAAAGCGGTATTGAGCTGAGGAGCAACCAAGTTTTCAATTTGCAATGCCAACCGATCCTCAATTGGCGCAGTGACATAGTATCGATAAAAAGTAAAACCTGCTGTGATCATCACCGCAAACAGTCCAAAATTGGCCACGATGTAGCGCAATTGAGCACTGCGGTGGCGCAAGGCGATCAGCAACACACCCGTCAACAAGGCAATTGCCATCCCTTGCCAAAGGGAATGTAACACCATCCAACCCAAGGCGTACTCGAGTTGGCGATTAAAAAGGGAAAAGGCCAGCATAGGATAAAATTTGGAGATTTGTGCCGGTAGAGATGCGATGCATCGCGTAAGTGTATAGCGCGTCTCTACGGTTTTTTCTGCATTTCTTCGATCAGTCGTTTGATTTCTTCCAATTCTTCAGGTGTCGCAGAGCCTGAGCCCAAAGCACGTAAAACCAGACTGGAGGTAGAGCCTCCAAAGGCAAGGTCGCGCAGACCTCGCACAACCTGGGATTGTACTTTTTCGGGGTGATCTGCCGGGCGGTATACATGACTGCGGTCGTTGGCATCGCGGTGCAGCAATCCCTTGTCGAGCATGATTTGCATCAACTTCAAGGTAGAGGAGTAGTTGACCTCCCGCTGTTCATTGAGCTTTTCATTGACGGTGCGCACAGTAGATGGGCCCACTTGCCAAAGCACCTGGAGAATCTCCAGTTCGGATTTGGTCGGTTCGGCCCGTTTGTTATCTTGAGGGTGATTTTTTTCCATGCTGCAATATCTAGGAAATATTTCGTACGAAAAAATTCCTAGACTATTTTTTTGAAAAAACTTTTCAGATGACCATCAAATAAAGCTGGTCGTCAGACTTGATACCTTGACTTTGTTGGTGTTTTTATGAAAAATTACCCTGACTTTGTTTAGAAGGCGGAAAATTAACAGACTACCTCAGGTGGATGAATTCCCAATAAACCACAAGATTCGGGTTGCTCAAGGAAGTCCTTTCCATGACCTTTGTGGTACAAATTCACATTTAATTCTACTTCTATGAAAACGTTTATTTTCATCCACGGGTCCTGGCACGGCTCCTGGAACTGGCACCGCGTTGTGCCTATTTTGGAACAATTGGGACACCGGGCCATCGCCATTGATTTGCCAGGTATGGGCAGAGACAAAACGCCCATCCAGGAAGTGAGACTCCAAACCAGTGTAGACGCGGTTTGCAAGGTCGTAGATGCACAGGAAGGAAAGGTAATTCTAGTTGGGCATAGCAAAAATGGCATTGTCATTTCTCAGGTCGCAGAATACCGCCCTCAGAAAATTGAAAAGCTGGTATATCTGGCTGCTTACCTCATTCCCAATGGCAAAACCCAGCGGGAATACTCCATGCAAGATACCGCAGGTGTTTTGAAACCATACGTACAGGTTCATGCTGATGTGAATGCTACAACCCTTGATCCTGCCATTTACCGGGAAGGCTTGTACGCCGATTGTGATGAAAACATTGTGCAATTGGCCAATGTATTGCTGAGCGCAGAACCCATCGAAACGGGTACAACCCCGCTGCAATTGAGTGATGAAAATTTTGGCTCCGTTCCACGGGTTTACATCGAATGCACCCTGGATAAAGCAGTTACTCCTTTTATTCAGCAAAAAATGTACACAGAATTGCCTTGTGAGAAAGTGTACCAAATGGAAACCAGCCATTCGCCATTTTTCAGCAAGCCCCAGGAATTGGTGGAGATCTTGGTGGGTTTGTGATACTCCAATTACTCTAGGTGGATTCTGATGGGCAAATTCATTTGTGTTCTGGTGGGTACATCTCTTAAACTGCCAGGAATCCACTTTGGCATTTTTTTCACAATATCTAGACAAACTGGATCTAAGCCGTGATGAATACTTTTCACGATTTTTAGGTCTGAAAGGCTGCCATCCAGCTCAACGGTAAATTGCACGACCATGGTTCCTTCTACACAATCGTTTTGAAGGGATTGAGGCCATTCAAAATTTCCAGCAATGAAGCGAAGCATTTCAATGTGACCTCCGGGAAAGGAAGGCATTGATTCAGGATGGAAGAAACAAATGAAAGCAGAGTGGTCAACTTCTTCTATTTCCTCTATTTCCTGAGGCGTTATGCTCGTTTCATCGTCGAATATCGATTGGCAAGACGTGGCCAAAAGCAGCATTAGCACAATGCTACTGAGGCCATAGATGATTCTCTTCATGGCAAACTTGTTGATAAATGGTTGTGCTTTGGTAGATGACTGGAATCGATTTTTTGGTGGGTAAACCCCAAAACATTAAAAAGAAAACTATTTTTGTTCGCAAACCAAATTCATGCCCATGCAAAGCGAAGAGGCGCAAAGTGAAATTCAAGCAGAAAATCAAATTCAAATCGTCGATTACGAACCCCAATACCAGCAGTGCTTTAGAGATCTAAACGTGGAATGGATTTCCAAATACTTCAAGATGGAAGAGTCCGATTATCTGGCACTGGATGATCCTGAAGGACACATCCTGGACGAAGGAGGCTGCATCATCGTGGCCTTGTACCAGGACGAGCCGGTTGGCGTATGTGCCCTGCTCAAATCGCATCTTCCTGATTTTGATTACCAATTGGGAAAAATGGCCGTATCTCCCAAAGCACAAGGCAAGAGCATCGGCTACTTATTGGGAAAGGAAATTTTGGGAAAAGCACACGCGCTGGGCGCGAAAAAAGTGTTTTTGGAAAGCAATACCATCTTGACGCCTGCCATCAACCTGTACCGCAAGTTGGGTTTTGAACAAATCGAGGGCTATCCTTCACCCTATGAGCGGAGCAACATTCAGATGGTAGTGGAACTCTAATTCCACAAGAATCAGGTTGCCCTATCACCCATCCCTCCCGATTTTTGCATAAAAAAAGAGCATGAACCAACAGCACATCAATTACGAACGGGTGGCCGAGGCCATCGAATACATCGGCGCCAATTTCCGGCAACAACCCGATTTGGCGGAAGTAGCGCAGCAAGTTCACCTTTCGCCAGAGCATTTCCAGCGTTTGTTCACCGATTGGGCAGGCGTAAGCCCTAAAAAATTCATGCAGTTTTTGACCCTGGATTACCTGCGGGAACGAATTTGTGAAGTTCCCAATTTGCAGACTGCGGCGGATGAAGCAGGTTTGTCTGCCCAATCGCGGGTTTACGACCTGTTTGTCAATATCGAAGGTGTTACGCCAGGAACATTTCGGGAGGCTGGGCGAGGCTTGCAGCTCAAATACGGCTACCACAATACGCCCTTTGGACTTTGTTTCATTGCCCTGAGCGATCGAGGTATTTGTGGGCTCAGTTTTGTAGATGAAGAACTGCAGCGCCTGGAATTCGAAGCTTTTTCCAAAAAATGGAATTTCGCTGAGCTGATTCACGCACCTGATCAAACCTGTTGTCCAACAGCTTTTTTCGCATCAAGGAAATCAACTTCAGCGGCTAACTGTATTGGCTCAGGGCACCAATTTTCAATTGAAAGTTTGGGAAGCCCTGCTACGCATTCCTGCTGGTGCGGTAAGCACTTACAGCCACATCGCCAGCAGCATTGGACAACCCAAAGCACAGCGCGCAGTAGGTACCGCGATTGGAAGCAACCCCGTTGCATTTCTCATTCCTTGTCATCGGGTTATCCAGTCAACCGGAAAATTGGGCGGTTATCATTGGGGCGAAACCCGAAAAAGCGCCATTGTGGGTTGGGAAATGGCGGGAGGGTTGAAAAGTTGAAGCGTTTAGGGTTGAAGAGTTGAAAAGAACCCTGCACTTTACGCGGTTTTGCCTAACTGCTTCAACTCTTCAACATTTCAACTTTAAACTGTTCAACTTAATTGATCGTAATCTCCTTTCCAAGCGTAATACCCCATCAGAGAAATCCCTGCGGCAATGGGCACAAAAATGCTGAGAATAATGATCCAGAAGGTATAGGTTTCTTGAGTTGGAGGGGTAGCAGCGCTAGCCGATAGCTCTCGCAAGGCTTGCTGAACGCCAAAGGCAATACTGGCAGGGCCTATCAGCATCCACACTATTCCAAGGTATCTTTTCAGCTTGTTCATTTTTCTTTAATTTTAGTCTTCAACGTTTGAATCCACCTTATTGGACAAGTAAATCATCCCAATCACAAAGCACAAACCGGCTACTGCAATAGGCCACCACAAACCCGCAAATGGATCACCCAAATGGGTCGTTAGCCGAGTCGCGATGTAGGGCGTAAGTCCCCCAAAAATGCCATTGCCAATGTGGTACGGCAAAGACATGGAGCTGTAGCGGATCCGCGTTGGGAAAATTTCTACCAAAAAAGCCGCAATTGGCCCATAAACCATGGTCACATACAATACCTGTATGCCAATCAGCAAGACCATCATCCAAAAACCTTGCTGACCAAGCGTCAGTTCTTTGACCACGGTTGGGTTGGCAATGGTTTGTCTTGGATTGCTGGTTTGAGTGACCTTGGTGGTTTCCTCGTACCGACTGCCATCGGTGTATACTTTGGTAGCAAAGATCGTAGTCAGGTCACCCCCTTCCGCTTTTTCATTTTTAACAAAAGTGGTTGATTTGGTGGTTATTTCTTTTTTTAGCGTCAAATCGGCCAGGCCATACATGGCTTTGTAAATCGGGCGATAGGTCACAATGGCCAGGATCATCCCCAGCATCATAATCGCTTTTCTGCCAATTCGATCACTCAGCCAGCCAAAAAGCACAAACATTGGTGTCGCAACGCCCAGCGCAATCAGGATAATGTTGCGGGCTTGTACAAACTCAATGCTACAGGTTTTTTCAATGAACGACAAAGCATAAAACTGCCCCGTGTACCAAACTACACCTTGCCCCATCGTGGCGCCAAAAAGCGCCAACAGCACCATCTTCAAGTTGGCGCGATTGGCAAAAGAATCTTTCAGTGGATTCTTGGAGGCTTTTCCTTCCGATTTGATTTTGCGAAACAGGGGCGACTCATTCATCCGCAAACGAATGTAGATCGAGACGCCAATCAAAAAGGCAGATACAATGAATGGAATCCGCCAGCCCCATTCGCCAAACTGCTCTAGTCCCATTGATTTCCGAGTAAACAATATAACCCCCAAAGCCAGAAAAAGCCCCAGTGTTGCCGTGGTTTGAATCCAACTGGTGTAATAACCCCGGTGTTGGGCAGGAGAATGCTCGGCCACATAAGTAGCCGCACCACCATACTCACCACCCAATGCCAATCCTTGCAAAAGCCTCAAAAACAGTACCAAAATCGGGGCGGCTGCTCCGATGGTTGCATAATCTGGCACCAGGCCGATGGCAAAAGTTGACCCGCCCATGATGACCAGCGTGAGCAAAAAGGTATACTTGCGGCCAACTAGATCACCCAGCCTGCCAAAAACCAATGCTCCGAAAGGCCGCACCACGAAGCCTGCGGCAAATGTAGCCAGCACCGACAGATAGGCTGCGGTGGGATTGATGGCAGGAAAAAATTTGGTGGAAATGATGGAAGCCAGTGCTCCAAAAATGTAGAAATCGTACCACTCGATCAAAGTGCCTACCGAGGAGGCCAAAATAACCGCCCGAATGGTCTTTTTTTCTTCAGTGGACATCGCCACTGATTTTGCGTCTGCTGTATTTGTCATGTCTATAGTTGCATTATAGGAACGATGAAGAAATGAATGCCACCTTTAAACGCAGCTATTTTGTGTTTAGTCAACTATCTTTTGAGGCGAATAGCAAGCCTATTTAACGAGAAAGATAGGATGAATAAGCGCAAAAAAGCAAAGTGAAAAGGGGGTAGTTATTTTTTCATCGTTCCATAGTTCAATAATAGAAAAACTCTTTGGTAAGCCGATGCATTTGTCGGGTTTTTATCTTTCTAAGGAGAAGACAAGGTTCCTGCTTCGCAAAAAACAAAAAATGTTCGGCACAATCCCTACATTTGCGGCAATTTTACCAAAGACAACATGCAAGAAATCACGATTGACCAAAAGCTTCGGCTGGAATTGTTATGGTGGCTCCTGACAGCTTTATTGGTTGCACTGATCATGGCCCCGATTTATTTTTATACGGAGGATTATCCTTTCTGGAACATCAACATCGTATACATTGTAACTTTCATAACCGCAGCGCGGTACATATTTTTGTTTCCTACTACTTTGATCGCCAAAATTCAGTGGTTCAAAGTGATGCTGATTTTTGCAGTAATTCCGGCAATTTTTCTTTTAATCCAGGAGATGAACCGCTTTCAGGTTTTTCTGGATTACAACGAACCCGAAGACCTGATTGGACTTTTGCCCATCGATACTTCTAATGCCATGATGAGTTTTGTACGCAGCGAGATGGTTTTGTTTAGTGTAGGAAGCGTCATTTCATTGGCCATCTTGCCATTTCGGATGATTCGTTCCGTTTGGAGGTATCGGAATACGGGGAAACCTTAAAGGCTCAATTGCGCGTCATACCCTTTGCACCCAGGTAAATCAAATACTGCGCAACTATGTAAGTCAGCATGATCCAAAAGGAAGCCAGTGGCAACGCTGTACCGCTGAATTTGTTGGTGGCGATCAGGCTATCAGAAAGCACAAAGAGAATGGTGCCTACACTCAGGTAGCTGAAATAAGGTTTGGGAAGCATTTTTCCAAGGTTATGAGCATTCGCGGTCATACAGATAAGCACCAAGCTATACGCCAATACTGGAATGAGCAAATCGCCTAAGCCCGCCCAAAGGATGTTCAAAAGCAGACTCCAATACAACAAGAAGGGCAGCAATAGCCATATTTTTTGTTGAAGCAGTCCTTGCCGATTCCCTTTCCACAACCAAAATGCCCAGATAAAAAACAGGTGAGCGATCAAAAAACTGCCCAAGCCTAAAATAAAGAAGGGAGCATGGTTTGACCAGGAACTGGCCACCAGCATCAACATCAAGTCACCAATCCAGGAAAAAAAGAAAGCACCGGCGATAATCCGGCTAAAGCGGGTTGAGAGAAAATTGCTGGATTCATACCACGCTGCTGATAAACTCAGCAGCAAGAAGGGTTTGGTTAATTCATTCAAGAAGGGAATGGGCAAAAGACTTGACATAAGATTGCCCAACGAGGCGATTGCAAAAACAATCAGTAAAATCTTTTCTCTAGCTTGCATAGTTGTATTTTCCTGAAGCGGCAAAATACAACAAATGCTTATTATCTAGTTATCGCTGTAAGGGCTGTTTTTATCAACCGTGCCGCTGTCTTCCGAATCTTCGATGTTGTAAATGTCTTGGGTTTCAGTCTTTTGGGTCAGGTTCTGAATGTCATCCAGCACATCCACTGAATAATCCCAAAAATCGAACAAGATCGGTTGTGCTCCTTTTAGTAACCCCCAAACGGTTTTGGGGTAATCTTTCAAATAGGGATAGGTTCGGGATTCCGCTACTGAATCAGTGACTGCTGTAGCAGATGAGGCCAATACGAACCAAAGTAAACAACTGTAAATCAACGCCGAAAAAGCTGCGGATACTACCCCTCCAATGATTTGATTGATAAAGTTGATGTGGATACTCTGCAATATCCCTTCCAAACCACGACCAACGGTGCGCAACAAAAACATGGTCAAAAAAAGCGTGAGCAGAAAACCCGCCAGAAACATGAGCGGATTTTTATAGCCTGATATGTCTTGTAAAAAATTGGTCATCATTGGTGAAAAACGCAAAGATGCCATGATCCCAAAAAGGATCGAAGTGTATTTGAATACGGCTTCGATGATACCGCGGGAATAACCGTACCAAAATCCAGCCGCTGCAATAATCAAAAAAATTACGTCGATGATCATATTTTTTTGCTTTCCTTTAGCTTTCAATAATCTAGAACTTGTACCTTGTAGGAGCAATGAGAAGATTTACACCAAACGTTGGCTTCTATTCAAAGCCAAGGCAATCTGAGTGAAAAATCTTTTCAACTACTCCTTTAGATACAAAGGTGCAGTAAAAAGTCACAACTTGAAAATTTTTTCCGACACAAGCCGTTGATAATCGGATGTATCTCCTTATTCCCATCTGCGTCATATCACTTACAACATAATCTCAACATTAGAGAATCTATTAAATTTAATCATAAATCCTTGAACATGCGTTTAATTCCAACTGCTATTTTATTTGCTTGTACGTTGGCATGGTCGCCAATGTTGCTGAGTCAAAATCAACTACCTGCTGTATTCTTATTGGGACAAGATGAGGCAGCTTACGAAAAACTGAACGTAGAACACCCGCGAAACTTACTGATGATTTCGGGTAACGACACCGGAAAGGCACTGAACAACTGGCTGGAATTCATCAAATCCGCCCAGGATCATGCTGAAAACATCAAATTTGACCTCAACGGATTGAAAATTTTCATACACGTATTTTGGAACGAAGATGGCTCTATCCGGCACATCGGCTATTTCGTGAAACCTGATTCACGCAACTACAAGCCCGAAGAATTGCGGGCCTTTTTTGGCACTTTTATCCGTGCTTATAAGCCTTTGTTTACCAGTGATAAGAAATTTTCACACTACACAACTGCCAGTTTTCCTACGCTGATCGAAAGAAAACAGTAAGTAATTTTTTGCGTCATACTAAGGAGATTTTAAACAATACTGCATGACGAATAAGGCCAAGGTGCTTTATTCGTCATTTTTTTTGGGAACGGATGAATAGGGGCGATAAAAAAATAACCTAATCCTCATCTTGAGCTAATACCCCGTTAACATGCTCCGCTTACATTTAGGTTTACGGATTCAGTTCAGCATTAGAGCCATCAATGCCCTGTCCAAATTGGTCTAAATCGTCAAAGCAATTGCCTAATGAAAAAGAGCCTTTACCTACTTGCTTGCCTGTTATGGGGAGCCACAATTTTTTCCCAAAATAAAAATTGGATCATTCACGCCCCAGCGGGTAGCCGACCTACCCAGGTCGCAAAGGGGGGCGAAACCGTCATCCCCAATGGTCGAATCGTTACGCCGCTTGGAAAATCCATCACCACTGCTCCTCACCCATATGGATTGGTGTTGAGTCAGGACGGTACCCTTGCCGCTACCGCCAATACCGGAATCCGACCTTTCTCCGTTACCCTGATCCGCAATGTTGCAGACGTAAACCCTGTCGTATCCCAAATACCAGAAGGAGTAGAAACCGACAAAGGTGTTTTGGCTGCCGTGTACATGGGCGTTGCCATTGCACCCAACAACCGTAAAATCTATGTAGCTGGCGGACAAGAAGGAAAAATCTTTGTTTTTGACCCCAATACCAGAGCAAAACTGACGGAAATCAATTGCAATACACCAGTCAATGGCCGCAATTATTCAAGCAGCTATATCGGCGAGTTGATGCTCAGCAAAGATGGTCGTACTCTTTACGCATTGGATCAGCTCAACTTCCGCTTGATCATCATCGATACCGAACAAAGCCAAGTGAGCCGCAGCATTGGGGTAGGGCGCTATCCGTTTGGGTTGGCGCTTTCACCAGACGATAGTCGCGCCTATGTAGTCAACGTGGGGATCTATGCTTACCAGGATGCATACACCTACACTCCCGGCAACCCCAAAGGCAATGCCTTGAATGGCCGAACCCAGGTTGCTTACAATACGCCTGAAGCAGTCAATGGCAAACAATTGGGCGACAAAATGATCCCCGGACTTGGAGATCCGCTTTCACCAGAAGCACTTTCGGTTTTTGCCATTGATTTGAAAACCGATGCCATTTTGGCCAAAATCAAAACCGGTATTCAGATCGGCCAGGTGTTGGAAGATGTTCCTGCGGTAGGGGGATCTAGCCCCAACTCGGTCGTTGCTACCGACGACTATGTTTTCGTCAGCAATGGCCACAGCGATTGTGTGACCGTTATTGATGCGCGTTCTTTGACCAAAAAGACGGAAATTTTTCTGAACCCCGAAGCGCGTTTGGGAAATCTGCGTGGGATGATTCCGTTCGGATTGACTTGCTCACCCGATCAAAAAAAACTTTTTGTAGCGGAAGCAGGCATCAACGCAGTGGGCGTTATTGACGTTCCAACGCTCAAAGTATTGGGGCATATCCCCACAGGTTGGTTTCCGTCCAAACTGCAAACCAGTCGTGATGGGAAAAAGCTCATAGTAGCTTGCGCCAAAGGTTTGGGCAGCGGGCCCAACGGAGGTTCTACGTTCAATGTAGACCGAGAAGGCAGTTACATCGGCAACCTGATGAAGGGCATCGTCAATGTATTCGACATACCTAAAGATGCAGACCTGGCCAAACATACCCAGCAAGTAATCCGCAACAACTACCGGATCCGCCCAATCACCGATCCCGCGTTCAAAAGCCGCAGCACCAATCCCATTCCATTATATCCGGGGTTGAAAGCATCGCCGATCCAGCACGTAGTTTTCATCATCAAAGAAAACCGCACTTACGACGAAGTATTTGGACAGTTGTCCAAGGGCAAAGGCGAAGCTGCAATGGCCCGCTTTGGTTACGGAGGTGCAACAGTTACCACCCCAACGGGCGAAAAAATAGCCGGGTTGACTCCAGCCCCAAATCACTTAAAGCTTGCGCAACAGTTTGCAGTTTCTGACAATTACTACGTCGATTCAGATGTATCTGCCGATGGCCACCGCTGGTTGGTTGGTCTGTACCCCAATGAATGGGTTGAAGTGAACGTAATGTCTTCTTATGGTGGCGGACGTGCTTACAAAAAAGATTCTACTGCGGTTGGTGCCTGGATTCTTAGCGGTTCTGGTAGCCCAGAAGACCTCAACGAAGCAGGTTCCATCTGGGATCACCTCTACCGCCTAAAAAAGCCGTTTTACAATTTTGGAATGACCCTCAACAACGTGCCAACCTCCGTAAAAGCAGCTTTTGATTCGGCACAAGTGAGTACCATGCCTAACGTTCCGGCCTCCGCAGGATTGCTGCAATTTACCTCAAAAAAATATCCTTCCTACAATACCAGTATCCCCGACCAATTTCGGGCAGATGTGTTGATGGAAGAATTTCGCGAAAAATGGATGTCTGGTGCGGAGAAAATGCCTGCATTTACCACCATCCGCCTGGGCAATGACCACGGGGCGGGCATTCGTCCTAATGCGGGTTATCCTTATTTTCAAAGTTATATGGCCGACAACGATTTGGCGCTGGGCCGCATTGTTGAGTTCCTTAGTCATACGCCTTACTGGAAAAACATGCTGATCGTCATTACCGAAGACGACGCGCAAGGTGGCGCAGACCATGTTGACGCCCACCGCAGTGTGTTACTAACTATTTCTCCATACATCAAGCGCGGCTATGTAGGCCATGAACACAGCAGTTTTGGAAGCATTTTCAAAACTTTTTGGAACTGTATCGGAGTTCCTTACCTGAATCAATACGACGCAACGGCAACAGATTTGGCGGAATTGTTTACCGATAAGCCCGATTTTCGGCCTTATGTGGCCTCTCCGGTTGATCCTGAATTGTTCAACCCAGCGTTTGCACTCGGCCCTTTCGACCGGAATTTTGATTGGAGCGCACTGGCAGAGTCTCCAGAAATGGACAATGTTCCGTTGATGGAAAAAATGAGTGAAGAAACGGCCAAAGCTTACGCAGACGCTACTCCTTTTGCTCCTTTTATCGATCCAATTCAATCCACCTTCAAGGGTTCACTGAGTGTTGAGTTGAAAACATTTCCCAAAAACGTAGAAGTTCGCTATACCTTGGATGGTACGGAACCAGGGCCTCAATCTCCGCGTTACGAAAAGCCACTTACGCTGAATGCAACAACTACAGTTCGTGCCCGGGGCTATTATTCAAATGGAAAGATCAGCCGCGTAGCTACTCGAAAGTATACGGCCTATTAATTAACGGTTAAATAATAACTTCATCTTTTTGGGTTTTGAATAGGAAGTCGAACGGTTCATTTCAAGTGGGCTTCCTATTCAAAAGTCTCTCAAAAAATTGGGAATTAATTTTTTGCGTCACACTATAGTGGTGAAAAAAAACGAATAAGCGAAGCTGCTTGGTAATAATTACGTTTTATTTAAATGATTTACTATTTTTAATCGATAAAATAGTACTGTAGTACTTTTTATTCTGTTCAAGTAAAAAACCACACCATGAAAAAAGGGCTTCTACTCTTCTTACTGCTCTCTGCGGCTTGTTTTTCTTTTGCCCAGAAAAAACCGCTTGTCGTATTTGTAACTGGCGACCACGAGTACAGTGGCGAACAAACCCTGCCCTTGATAGCGGCAGAGCTGGAGAAAAACTACGGTTTTCAGACCAAAGTTTTAAAAGCCACTCCAGATCAAAATTCTGAAAAAAACATTCCCGGACTGGAAAGCCTCAAAGAAGCGGATTTGGCCATCTTTTACCTGCGTTGGCGTCAATTGCCTCCAGATCAATTGGCTTTGATTGAAGACTACCTCAAATCTGGAAAACCCTTGATGGGCTTCCGTACCACTACCCACGCGTTCAATTTTCCCAAAGGAGATCCCTCCGAGCGCTGGAATGCTTTTGGTGAATTTGCCCTGAATGCACCTCCAGGATGGGGCGGCAAAGCAGCCCATACGCATTACGGCCACCAAAGTACCACCGATGTATCAATCATCGAAGCAGCAAAAAAACATCCAATTCTGAGGGGCGTTGCACCAAGCTTTCATGCGAATTCCTGGTTGTACCGCGTATTGCCAGATTATCCTACCAAGGGTTCAGAATGGTTGTTGATGGGCAAATCCGTCAATCCAGACAAAACTGCCATCGACAATCCGGTAGCCTGGACGGGAACCAACTCCTATGGTGCAAAGATTTTTACAACCACTTTAGGTCACCCCGAAGATTTTCAGGTAGAGGCTTTTCAACGCTTGATCATCAATGCCATCCATTGGGAATTGGGCGAAAAAGTGCCTAAAAAATGGAAAGGCAAAATTGACATCAATGTGCCTTACCGAGGCATTGTCAAGTAATCAGCGCTATGCACGAACCATTCGAATAATTGCAAATACTACAAACAACTCACATAATGTCTCTTCCAATCAAGCCTTTTTTTTCCATCATCATCCTGATGTTTATGGTTTTGGGTTCTTTCCGTTGGCAACAACCTGAAACGCTCGAGATTAAAGACGGCGCTCACATCTCTCTGATCGGCGGAAACCTCGGCTCAAGAATGATGAATTACGGGCATTTTGAAACCGAAATGTACGTGCGCTATCCCGAAAAGTCCTTGCTGATCCGCAACATGTGTGATGGCGGTGATACCCCCGGGTTTCGGCCGCACGCTTCCCGTTTTTCTCCCTGGGCATTTCCAGGTGCTGAAAAATTCCAAACCGAATACGCCACCAACTCCGACAGCGAAGGCCACTTCGATAGCCCGGATCAATGGCTCACGCGCCTCCAAACCGACATCATCATCGCTTTTTTTGGATACAGCGAGTCGTTTCAAGGCAAGGCTGGGTTGGAAAACTACAAAGCGGAATTGGATGCATTTATCAAGTATACCTTGAGTCAAAAATACAACGGCATTTCTGCGCCGCAATTGGCCATCGTTTCTCCAACGGCGTTTGAAGATTTGACCAGCATCTACGATTTGCCCAATGGTGAAAAAGAAAATGAAAACCTGCTGCTCTACACCAAGGCCATGAAAGAGGTCGCACAGAAAAACAAAGTACAGTTTGTCGATGCCTTTACCCCCTCAAAGCAATGGTACGCAGAAGCAGCAGATCCTTTGACCATCGATGGTGCTCAACTGAATGAAGCTGGATACAAGAAATTGGCTCTTTTGTTAACCAACGAAATTTTTGGCAACGTTGCCCCCAAAGCAGAAGCCAACCGCAACCTGATCCACGATATGGTGATGGAAAAAAACTGGATGTGGCACAACGACTACAAAGTTCCGAACGGCGTGCACGTTTATGGCCGCAGATACGACCCCTTTGGGCCGGATAACTATCCTTTCGAGATCGAAAAAATCCGCCAGATGACCACCATTCGCGACAAAGCGATTTGGTTGGCTGCGCAAAAAGGAGAGAAAATGGACATTGCAGCTGCGGATAAAACAACCCGCAGCTTGCCCGAGGTAAAAACAAATTTTAATCCCGAGAAAAACGGAAGCCTGAAATACCTCTATGGAAAAGATGCACTCGATAAATTGAAGGTACCTGCTGGCTATAAAATTGAACTCTTCGCTTCCGAAGCGGAATTTACGGATGTAGCCAATCCAGTACAAATGTCCTTCGACAACAAAGGCCGCCTCTGGGTGTCTACCATGCCCGGCTATCCGCACTACAAACCCGGTGATTCCAAGCCCAACGACAAATTGCTCATTCTGGAAGATACCAACAACGATGGCAAAGCAGACAAACAAACCGTTTTTGCCGAAGGTTTGCACCTCCCACTCGGTTTTGAATTGGCACCTGAAGGCGTATACGTCTCTCAAGGAACCAATCTGAAATTGTACACCGATACCAACGGTGACGACAAAGCCGACAAAGTTGAGATCATCTTTAGCGGATACGACGACCACGATACCCACCACAACAGCCACGCGTTTTGTGCCGATCCATCCGGTGCGATCTATTCTGGCGAAGGCGTCTTTTTGCATACCAATGTCGAAACACCATATGGCACCGTGAGGGCTACCAATGGCGGATTTTACCGCTACAGTCCGCAATTGCACAAACTGGAAAGAACCGCTCAGTTGGCCATCCCTAATCCCTGGGGCATCGCTTTTGACCACTGGGGACAACCTTTCTTTGCCGAAACTTCCAGCCCCGATGTGCGCTGGATGATGCCGGGTACTGTACTGCCCCGCTACGGTGAAGCCACCCACAAAAGTGTGCAGCTGATCGAAAAAGACCACATGGTGCGTCCTACTTCTGGCTTGGAGTTCGTCTCCAGCCGCCATTTTCCAGATGAAGTCCAAGGCGATCTGTTGCTCAACAACACCATCGGATTTTTGGGTACCAAGCAACACCAAGTCATGGATGAAGGCACAGGCTACAAGACCAAGCATCGCCAGGATTTACTGGTATCCGAAGACCGGAATTTCCGCCCGGTAGATCTGGAGTTTGCCCCGGATGGCTCACTCTATATTGTAGACTGGCACAACATCTTGATCGGCCACATGCAACACAATGCCCGTGACCCCTTGCGCGACCACGTCCATGGCCGGATTTACCGCATCACGTACCCTTCTAGACCACTGGTCACCCCTGCAAAAATTGATGGTGCCAGCATTGAGACCCTGCTGGACAATCTTAAACTGCCCGAATACCGCAGCCGCTACCGCACCAGAAGGGAACTGAGGGCCAGAAAAGCCGCGGATGTTTTGCCTAAACTGGACAAATGGCTCAGCGCCCTCGATAAAAACGACCCGCAATACGAGCATCACCAACTGGAAGGCCTGTGGGTAAGCTGGGGTTTGAACAAAGTAAACCAACCATTATTGAAGCAACTTCTGAAAGCCAAAGATTACCGGGTTAGAGCGGCAGCGGTTGAAGTCCTACGCTTTACCGGCCATCAGGTCAAAGACCAGGCGGAATTGTTGATGCAAGCAGTCAAAGACGACAACAGCCGGGTACGTCTGGATGCCATTGTTGCTGCATCCTGGATTGGCCCCGAAAAAGGCCTATCGATTCTGGAGGAGGCCAAAAAGAAACCCCTGGACGATTGGATGATCCATGCCCATGAAACCGCAGTAGCCCACTTGAGCGGCAAAGCGGTGAGCAAGAAACAGGAAGTATACAGCACCACCAACCTCAAGGGCAAAGATTTTGAACTGTTCAACCAGGGCAAGGCCATTTATGCCAAAGAGGGTTATTGTGCCACCTGCCACCAAGCCGACGGCAAAGGACTTCCCGGGTCTGGTTTTCCTCCCTTATCAGGTACCGAATGGGTAACCGGCAGCGAAGATCGACTCATCAAAATCATCCTCAAGGGTTTTATGGGCCCCATCGAAGTGAATGGCAAAAGCTACGAAGGCCAGGTTCCTATGACTCCTTTTGAAGGCTTGCTCAAAGACCAGGAAGTAGCAGCGATTGCCACCTACATCCGCAATTCTTTTGGCAACAAAGCCTCCGTGGTGCAAGCTGAAAAAGTAGCCCAAATCCGGGCGGCCTTGAAAAAGAAAAAGGATTTTTACCAAAGTAGCAAGCTGCTGAAGGAACATCCTTTGGAGAGCAAAACGGGTAAATAGGCTAAATTTTGAAACAAAACAAACAGGGTGAATATTGATTTCTAAATAACTGATTTTCATTTGATTAGAAATCAATAATCACCCTGTTTGTTTTGTTAGTTAAGACTTTACACTTGCGAACTTTTTAATAATCATTGGGCTTATGAATGCACCCACTAGAGATGTAAATAGCCCAACCATCAAATACCGATAGTCTTCTTTTTGGAGCAGACCTGAAATTTGTAGGTCTACGAGTTTAAGCACGGCATAAAATAGTAGGGTGAAAACTGGAATTTGAAACAGCAGCTTGTAAGTAAGATTTTGTGTGTTCATGATAAATAAAGAATTTGAGATGAGTGAATGACTTGTTGTAAGTCAAGACAATTTCGTTCAAGAATATTATCTTTTCCTGCTTGGTTATATCTTATCGATGCATCAGGACGAACTCAAAAATAAGCCTCAAACCGAAAAAAATCCTCAATTCTTGATCTTATGTGCTTTCATCACAACAAGTCAAATGAAATGCTTTGGTTTTGAGCAATTTAAGATTAATACCCATTTTCATTTAATTGAAATCCCTAAAGGTTAATTTCGTGTTACCCATCATTCATGGATAAAGAAAATGGAATTCGAAGTAGATCAAATGGGTTCTGAAATTTATTGCAGTAATAGGCTTTATTTTACCACAAACTAATTGCAGATAAAATAGAGGCAGTAGCTCCTTGTAGTACTGTATTCGCTGCAATTGCCGCATTTGCCCCAGGAATTGGAGCTAGTACTGCGGTTTGTATAAAACCCGTATAAGCTCCAATTGCATCACTTGCGACAATTATACTTGTTTTCTTTGTTTTAGTAGGGTCCGCTTTAGCGCTAGTACTTCCCCCATCAATATTTGTATTGTCAAAACCAATGTCTCTAAGTTCTGGGCTGAAAAAATTCTGTTTTTTGATGATTTTTTCTGATAACGCTAAGCCTCCTTGATTTTTTGACATCCAAAGTTCTGCAGAGTTTTTTGCAACACTTATTGATACTAGAACCGCGGTAAGCTCATTTTTATCTAAAATTGAATTTTTTGCTTCTTTTTCGATATTTGATAAATGCTCCACTGCTTCTTTTAGCGTGATGTTATCAAAGTCAATGGAGAAGATTTTCTTCACCCAAGAATAAGATTTATGATTATTAAATCTTGAAAGTACTTTCTCTGGAATACCTTGCCCAAAAGCTTCTGCATCGCTTTGATTCAAATTGATAAGACTTCCTTCATTTGTTACTTTTGTGTCAACATTTCTTATTACTTCATTGATTGACTTGTATTCTTTATCCGAACGTATCACTTCATAAACAATTTCATTGTGCCTTTTACCAACGTTTTCAATTTCAAGTTTGGACATTAATGCTTGACTTTTGTCATATGCCTGTTCTTTTTGGCAACCGAAAAAAAGGATTACCGAAACAATCGCGAATAAAATTACTTTCTTCATGGCTTAAAATATATTCAAAATTTTAAAATATCCTACTTCTTGATCAGGCGGTTTCGGATAGCCCGCCAACATCTTTGGAACAATTGTGCACATTGACCTCCGACGGCAGTTTTAATAAAACCATTAGCTATGGTTGGTTGATAAATCAGAAGGTTGATTATTTTCTATCCTCTGATTTATGATGTAAAAATACCCCAGTGATCCGCTCTATTCAAGGCACTTTCACACGATTTTGATCACCTCAAATTTTAATTTTTGCCCCAAAACATAGGTTTTTGACCACCCCAAATTTTACTTATCAGGCTTTCATATTAGCCTATGGCATAGCTTAAGCCCAAAGTGTTACAAGAATTGGTAAGTTCAATGCGACTTTTTTATTTTATTCCTCATGCGCTTGAATTTTTACAATTATATTTGGCAAACAAAAAACACCACAATGGAACTATCGATACACAACTGGATGCGCGCCGAAACCATCGAAAAAACGGTGGCCCGCATTGCAGCCTTAGGGTACGAAAAAATCGAGATTCAAGGTACTCCAGAAGCTTACGATACCAAATATGTTGGAAAATTGCTTAGTGACCATGGCATGTCCTGCTGGGGTTCGGTGACCCTGATGCTGGAAGACCGCAACCTGCTGGCGAAAGACAAAGCCCAGCGGGCTAAATCGGTGCAGTACGTCAAAGACGTGGTGACCATGGTCAAAGAACTCAATGGTACCATGGTATCTGTTGTACCTGCCACGGTGGGCAAAATCATCCCCGACGGTCGCCCCGATGAAGAATGGCAATGGGCAGTAGAAGGCATGCAAGAAATTTATGCATACTCCGAAAGCCTGGGGATTTTATTGGGCATCGAACCCATCAACCGTTTTGAAACCTATTTCATCAATCGTGGTGATCAGGCACTGGCTTTGGCCAAAGCAGTAGGGCCAAATTGTGGGGTTTGTCTGGATACTTTTCACATGAACATCGAAGAAGACGACATGTTTGAAGCCATTCGCCGGGCCAAAGGTAGGTTGGTAGGTTTTCATGTGGCCGACAACAACCGCATGGCACCTGGTATGGGCAAGCTGGATTGGAAAAAAATCATCGCCACCCTGCAAGAGATAGGCTACAATGAGGTGTTGTCGGTAGAGTTTTGCTCGCCTTTGGACCGTACCCCCGCCAATCCTTATCCCAATTCCATTGAAACCAATCCAGAAGGGTTGAGTCCTGAACAAAAGAAATTCCTCGAAGACCACGGCAGTTCTGCGGTTACCGAAGAATTTTATACCATGTTGACTAAAAAATCTGTAGAAACGCTAAGAGCTTTGATATGAAAATCACCAACGTTGAAGCATTTTGGCTTCGTTGTCCCATTCCCAAAGAAAAACAGCATTTTTCGGACTACGGATTGCTGACCGATTTTGACATGACCCTGGTGGTTGTCACCACTGAAAGCGGCTTGCAAGGTTTTGGCGAAGCCAAAGCTGCTGTAGGCTCTTCAGGAGTATGCGCCTCCATTGTAAGTTGCGTAGAAAATGAACTCAAACCACAACTGATCGGCAAAGATGCCCGCCATATTTCGCGCATTTGGGAACACATTTACAACGGCACTCGCGACCATTACTCCTTGTCTCGTGGGCGTAAATTCCCGATTTTAGGTCGCCGTGGCCTGACCATCTCCGCCATGAGTGGGGTCGATACGGCGCTTTGGGACTTAAAAGGCAAAGCATTGGGTGTTCCGGTAGTGGAGCTGTTGGGTGGTGCTTGTCGCGACAAAATGGAAGCCTACGCGAGCGGTGGTTGGGCCAATGCCGACAAAATCGGTGAGCAGCTCAATGGCTACATCGAAAAAGGGTTCAAAGGGGTGAAAATGCGGGTCGGCATCATGGACCAAACCGTAGCCGTCAGCGTAAAACGGGTTAAAGCAGCCCGCGAAGCCATCGGAGAGCACATCAAACTGATGACCGACGCCCACGGTACCTTCAGCGTACCCGAAGCAAAACAATTTTGTCGTGGGGTAGAAGATTGCAACTTGTACTGGTTTGAAGAACCCATCAGCCCCGACAACCGCCACGGAACCGCCGAAGTACGCGCTTCTACGGCCATCCCGATTGCCGCAGGCGAAAGCGAATACACCGCTTTTGATGTGCGGGATTTGATTGAAGTTCGGGCATTGGATGTAGTGCAACCCGATTCAGCCATCATTGGAGGCATTACTGAATCGATGCGGGTGGCGCAATTGGCGCATACCTATCAATTGGAGTTGGCGCCACATTGCTGGGGCTCAGCATTTTCGTTTATGGCGGGCGTGAATGTGGCTTTTGCTTCACCCGCAGCGGTGGTGATCGAGTTTTCTTTGGGTGGAAATCCAATGATGTACGACTTGGTGAAAGAAAAAATTACTGTGGAAAACGGCATGCTTTCTGCCCCAACCGCGCCTGGTTTGGGGCTTACGCCGAACTGGGATTTTGTGCATGAATTCAAGCAAAAAGTGTAAATATTCCGCTGAAGGCGGTAAATACCTACAACAATGGCAAAAGCAATTGGCATCAATCACGTGGCACTCGTGGTGAGCAACCTCGAAGCAGCCTGCGAATTTTACGAAAAGGAATTGGGACTTGAAGTGATCCCGGCCTTTTTATTCGACTACCCAACGGCCTTTTTCAAAATCAACGAAACCCAGCAGCTCCACCTTACCGAGTGGGAGGATGTGTTTTCCTTCCGTGGGCACGTGTGTATGCAGGTAGACGACATCAACGCCATTTTTTGGCGCATGAAAGAATTGGGGGTAATCGATACTTCTCCCTGGGGCAAAGTGCGCCAATTGCCAGATGGGCCAATTCAGATGTTTGTTCGCGATCCTTCTGGCAATTTATTGGAACTTTCCTGCAAGCCGGGTTCGGAGATTGATCCGGCCATTTTTGAAGATGAGTTGTTTCAGGCAGGGATTTATGTCTCTGGGCGCAATGATTTCCGGGGGTATAAAACCGCTGACGCCACATTGTATCACAACTGATGAAAAAAAACATTCTGCTCCTGGAGACAATTGCCGAAGAAGCCAATCAGCTTCTTTTGGATTCTGAAGACATTGTTGTACATACCGCTTTTGACGGATTACCCTCTGCTGAAATCCTCAGCAGTATTGATGCGGTCATCACCCGGGGATTGGGTCAGGTAAACCAGCAATTGCTAGATGCTTGTCCTCGGTTGCAAGTGGCCGCTCGTTGTGGCGTGGGCCTCGACAATGTAGATGTAGCCGCAGCAACACAAAGGAAAATCAAAGTGGTCAATGCCCCGGGATCCAATGCTGCTACTGTAGCCGAGCACGCCATCGCCTTGATGCTGCTGCTGCAACGCAATCTTTTTCAGGCGCTAAATGATGTCAAAAGTGGAAACTGGGCAGCCCGCAGCACCTTCAAAAGCGACGAGGTGGGGGGAAAAACTTTGGGGATTCTGGGATTGGGCAATATCGGCCTGAAAGTGGCCAAAATAGCTGAAGCCCTGGGAATGCGCATCATTTATTGGTCGCAGTCGCCCAAAAATGTGCCTTACCAATACGTCACTAAAGATGAACTATTGGCCAACTCCGACATCATTTCCATCCATGTCCCCTTGACTACCGAAACCGAAAATTTGATCAATGCGGAAGCCTTAAGCAAGGTCAAACCTTCCTGCATCCTGATCAATACGGCCCGCGGGCAAATCGTGGATAAAGCAGCGCTAGTAGCTGCACTGAATACCGGAAAGCTTGCTGGCTATGGTGCAGACATACCCACTTCTCCAGCACCTGCTGCCGACGATCCTTTAATTGTCCAACCCAAAGCGTTGATTACTGCCCATGTCAGTAGTTTGACGGCCACAACTTACCGCAACATGTGCATGAGCACAGTGAGCAACGTTTTGGCGATTCTGCGGGGACAAGCGCCGCAGCCAGGTTGTATTTTTAATTTAAAAGATCTTTAATCCATAAGCTATGAACCGTTTAGCAAAAGTAAGTTTCTACCTGTGGTTGCCCTTGATATTGTTGGGCGCGGGTTCCTATCGATTTTTTCAGCCTCTTTCTCCAGCTGAAATAAAAATCAACAACCTAAAACTGCCCACAGATTTTGTAGCGGAGCACATTTACAGCCCATCGGAAAGCCAGCAAGGCTCCTGGGTATCGATGTGTTTTGATGACAAAGGCCGAATGCTGGCCTCGGATCAATACGGCGGCATTTATCGGCTTGAAATACCTGCTATCGGTTCAAAAGACTTGACACCCAAAATCGAGAAAATAAAGCTCGAAAACGATACCCTCAACTTCGGGGCTGCTCACGGTTTGTTGTATGCCTTCAATAGCCTGTATGTGATGGTCAATAACCGCTCTGGTAAAAATCTACCCAAAGGATCGGGCTTTTACCGACTGCAAGACACTGACGGCGATGACCAATTCGACAAGTTGACGCTGCTGAAAGCCTTGGTAGGGGAGGGCGAACACGGCCCACACAGCATTAAACTTTCTCCGGGTAAAAAATCGCTGTACGTGATTTGTGGCAACTACACCGACTTGCCTCAAATGGACGCTTATAAGCTGCCCGCAACCTGGAAGTACGACAACCTTTTTCCTGAAATCAAAGACCCACGCGGACACGCCAACGACCGCAAAGAACCTGGAGGCTGGGTAGCCAATGTCAACCCAGAAGGTACAAAATGGGAGCTGATTTCAGCAGGTTACCGCAACCCATTTGATCTGGCTTTCAATGATGTAGGCGACCTCTTTGTATACGATGCAGATATGGAATGGGACTTTGGTTTGCCCTGGTACCGCCCTACCCGGATTTGCCACGCCACCAGCGGCTCTGAATTTGGCTGGAGAACAGGCGATGGCAAATGGTTTGCCAATTATCCCGACAATTTGCCCCCCGTCATCAACATCGGCCAAGGATCGCCGACTAACCTGTTGTACGCCAAGGAAGCCAAATTCCCTGCTAAATACAAACAAACCCTGCTGGCATTTGATTGGAGTTTTGGCATCATCCATGCCATTCAGCTCAAGCCTAGTGGTTCTACTTACACTGCTACCCGTGAGGAATTTTTATCAGGAGTACCACTGCCCTTGACCGATGGCGCCATTGGCCCAGATGGGGCATTGTATTTTTTAACCGGAGGCCGCAGGCTTGAGTCGGATTTGTACCGCGTGTATTACAATGGCACTGAACCTACATCCAGCGCTGAAATGACCACACTGACGGAGGAAAATAAGTTGCGCCGAAAAATAGAGACTTATCATACTCTGGGAAATGCAGAGGCAATCGAAGCAGTTTGGAGTTACCTAGGACACCCCGATCGAGACATTCGCTATGCTGCACGAATTGCAGTTGAGCATCAACCGCTCAGTTCCTGGAAGGCCAAAGCCTTGGCCGAAACCAACCCAGTGGCGCTTACCCAGGCGATGATTGCCTTGGCACGTTGTGGTACAGAAGGGGATAAAACGGCCATTTTGAAGGCCTTAAACGGGATTAATTTCAGTAAGCTTCCTTCTGGCCGTCAATTTGACGTCTTGCGGGCGTATGAATTGGTATTCACCCGAATGGGAATGCCCGAGACTGCGCTGAAAAACCAAATTACTGCCTTATTGGATGCCCGCTACCCCAGCAATTCCGATGAATTCAACAAAGCGTATTGCCGTTTGCTCGTTTTTCTGGAAGCCCCCTCGGTTTTGCCTAAAACCCTGGCTTTGATGGAGAAAAAAGAGCAACTCAGCCTCAGCGAAGGACTTGCTACAAGTTCTGAAGACCTGATTTTGCGCAACCCCCAATACGGCCTCGACATTGCCAAGATGTTGGAGAAAAGGCCTGACGCGCAACAGACGTACCTGGCCATGATGCTGGCCAAAGCCAAAGTTGGTTGGACTGATGAGATGAGGGCGCAATATTTTGCCTGGTACAAAAAAGCCTTTGCGTACCGAGGCGGCAACAGCTACGTCGGATTTATCGACAAAGCCCGGAAAATTGCGTTGGCCAACGTGCCTGCCAGTAAGAAAGAGTACTACGATAAACTTTCCGGGGGCGACTTATTAACTGTATCCGGCAATGATCTGGCCGAAGCGGATTACCCCAAAGGCCCTGGCAAAAACTACAAACTGAAAGACATGGACACTATTTTTACCGCCGAGCTTACCCAAAGGGATTTCAAGCGGGGCAAGGCGATGTTTGTAGCCACCACCTGTGCGAAGTGCCATGCCATGAAGGGCGAAGGCGGCAACATCGGCCCCGATTTGACTCAAATTGGCACCCGATTCAGCACCAAAGACATCATGGAAGCGATCATTGATCCGAATAAAACCATCTCGGATCAGTACGCCGCTACTCAATTTCAGCTCAAAAACGGCAAAAGCCTGGTGGGTAAAATTGCCAATCAGGACGGTAAATTCTACTACGTTTCACAAAACCCCTATGCGCCTGATTTTTTGGTCAAAGTCAAGAAGATGGATGTGGTTTCCAAAAATTATTCTACCGTCTCCTTGATGCTCCCCGGCTTGATCAACCCCTTGAATAAAGAGGAATTGAAGGATTTGGTGGCGTACTTGAAGACTGGTGGTGATGAGGGAAGTGGGGTTTTCAGAAAGGAGTAGGACTTTCTTATTTCCTCTGTGATGGTTCAGTATGAATGTATAGCTTCCAAAGCTTTACTTTTGCACGTTCATTTTCAACTCATCCCGTACTTATTAACCACGCTTTCAAAAAAAATCCTTTTCTTTGCGGAGAATTTCAAAATTGGGGTCAAATTTTTTGAAAAATCCTATCATAATGATCAAGATCCTTGCCAATGATGGCATCAGCCCAGACGGTCAAACACTACTTGAAGAAGCGGGTTATGAGGTAGACACTACCCGAATCCCACAAGCAGATTTACCTGGGGTAATTGGTCAGTACGATGTACTGATCGTACGCAGTGCAACCAAAGTCACGAAGGAAGTTATTGATGCAGGTACCAACCTCAAAATCATAGCACGTGGTGGAGTTGGCTTGGACAATATTGATACGGACTATGCCCGCTCCAAGGGGATCACTGTATTCAATACCCCAGCTGCGTCTTCTCAAGCGGTAGCAGAATTGGCTTTCGCACACATGTTTAGCTTGGCACGCTTTCTGCACGGATCCAACCGGGCCATGCCAGTAAGCGGCGGTACGGAGTACGACAAACTGAAAAAGAAATTCTCTGACGGTATCCAATTGCGTGGCCGTACCTTGGGTATTCTTGGCTTTGGCCGGATTGGTCAGGAGGTAGCACGCATCGGAATTGGATTGGGTATGAACGTACTTGCGGTTGATCCAATGATCGAAGAAGCTCGTATCGACATCAAACCTTACAACAGCGAATACATCACCATGGCGGTAAGTGTTCCTACAGTGGACATGGATGAATTGTTGGCTAAGTCAGATTTCATTACCCTGCACGTTCCATTTAGTGGTGGCACTCCGATCATTGGTAAAGCTCAATTCGACAAAATGAAGAAAGGCGTTACCCTGATCAATACTTCTCGTGGTGGCACAGTGGATGAAGAGGCTCTGTTGGAAGCTTTGGCCAGTGGTAAAGTAGCTGGCGCCGGATTGGATGTGTTCGACTTCGAACCTTCTCCGCGCCCAGAAATTTTGACGCATCCAAATATTTCCTTGACACCGCATATTGGTGCATCTACGCTTGAGGCTCAAGCAAATATTGGTCTGGAATTGGCAGATCGTATTTTGGCCTTCTTCGGAGACGACAAATAACAACCGTGAAGCGCGATTCACCGCGTCTTGATGATACGAATTCGAAGTAGAGACGCGATTCATCGCGTCTCTACTTGATCATTTTCATAAAGGTACCAACAAACCAGTTGGAATCCGCTTTTACCAAAGTATCCAGCGTAGAATCTGCTTTGCTGGAAAACAATTTAATCTCTTTGATCATCCTCACGAATTCCTCTGCTTCAGGGGTATTGTTTTCAACACTTGAGAGTTCGTCCAGTACCTTCAGCATGGGTTCCAGTTCTTTCTTTTTGCGTTGAATGATGATGTTTTTGACCACCGTCCACATGTCTTTCTCTGCCACAAAAAATTCTTTGCGTTCGCCAGCTTTAAGCTCTTTGAACACCAATCCCCAATCAATTAGCGCCCGCAAGTTCATGTTGGCATTGCCGCGAGAAATTTTTAGTTCATCCATGATGTCGTCGGCACTGAGGGCCTGAGGGGCGATCATCAGTAAGGCGTGGATTTGAGCCATGGTACGGTTGACACCCCAGCTAGAGCCAAAAGCTCCCCAAGATTGCAAAAATTTATCCTTTCCTTCGGGCAGGTTCATTTGTTCAATAGTTTCAAAATTTCCTGAAAGTAAATACTAAATGTAAAAAAGGATACTATTGTTTAGGATTGTTGCAAAAATGGCGTTTTTACTACTGTTGCAGGCAAGTTTTTCCCACCAATGGAAATGTAAATCTCTGTTCCGGGTGCCGCAAACTCCGTTTTTACATAACCCATACCAATAGGTTTGTTCAATGTAGGCGACTGCGACCCTGAAGTTACCTTTCCAATATTCTGTCCTTGAGCATCCAGGATTTCATAATCGTGACGCGGGATACGCCGATCCTCCAAAATAAATCCAACCAATTTCCGGCTGACCCCTTCGTTTTTTTGAGCTTCAAAAATACTTTTTCCGATAAAACTGGGCTTGGCGAGCTTGGTGATCCAGCCCAATCCTGCTTCCATTGGCGAGGTAGTATCGTCGATGTCGTTGCCATACAAACAGAATCCCATTTCTAAGCGCAAGGTATCGCGTGCTCCTAGGCCAATTGGCGCAATGTCACAGTGCTTGCCCGCTTCAAAAACGGCATCCCAAATTTCAGCAGCTTGACTGCTTTCTACATACAATTCAAACCCACCTGCTCCTGTATAACCGGTTGCAGAGACCAGTATATTGTCGAAACCAGCAAATTTTCCTTTGACAAAATTGTAGTATTTAATCCGCGACAAGTCAATACCTGTAAGCGGTTGCAGGGTTTGCAGGGCTTTGGGTCCTTGTACGGCAATCAATGCCGTTTGATCTGAGATGTTGATAACCTTGGTGTCAAATCCACGGATGAACTCTGCGGTTGGCTCCAGGTGTGCATTGACCCAATTCCAGTCCTTTTCGATATTGGAAGCATTGACTACCAACATATATGCCCGCTCACCGTCAGCACAGTTGTCTTCAGGCAGGCGATACACCAGCAAATCGTCAATGAGTCCGCCATTATCATTGGGCAAAGAAGAATATTGAGCTTGGCCAACCCCAAGTTTAGAAGCATCATTAGAAGTAATGTGCTGAATCAACTCCAGTGCTTGTTTTCCACGTACGATAAACTCCCCCATGTGCGAGACGTCGAAAACCCCAACCCCGTTGCGAACGGTTTGGTGTTCGTCTTGGATACCCGTATAGGAAATGGGCATATTGTAACCTGCGAATGGCGCCATCTTGGCCCCCAATGCAATATGTTTTTCAGTGAGTGGTGTGTTTTTCATGTTTGGGTTATTGAATGGCAATAGCAAGAGGGCCAATTGCCAACTTGGTTAGGTCAATGCCGTTATTGAATGCTGATTTTTTTGATGACATCACCGATTTGCAAATCGTTTACAACACTCATGCCATCAATTACTGTAGCGAAGATAGTGTAATTTCCATCAAGATGAGGAGCAGGGGAATGGGTGATGAAAAATTGCACACTCTCGGTATCCAGACCTGCGGAGGCCAATCCCACCATCCCTTCATTGTCGTACCGCACTGGAGCAGGTACTTCAGTGCGCAGTGTAAAATCCAGACTTCCGTAGCCATCGCCTCGAGGACAACCTCCTTGCGCAACGAAATTGGGGACTACCCGATGGAAGGTTTTGTTTTCATAATACCCTTTGCGCGCTTGCTCTACAAACATCGCAACGGAGCCAGGTGCCAACTCAGGCAACAATTGAATCCGAATGGTGCCCTTTGTCGTATTGATGATGGCCACTGGGCGTTCGCGCAGACTGGCCAGGGTTTCCCAGTTGATGGGGTGCTTTTTGGGTTCGGTTTTGGGAATGACTGGTGCAGGTTCTCCCTTCAGAAAACTGCGGGTTTTTAGAATTTCTCCATAGGTTTCTATATCTCTGGGCATTTTCAAGTTGGTAAGAACTGTATCCAAAAAACCAACCTGAGCAAAGTATTGCCCAAACTTGCGTTGAGGTACGCGCAGTGCTTCTGCTGCAATGGCCATGATACCTGCATCTTTGCTTAGCAAAGCTTGTTGGAAATAAATGGACAATTCTTTGCCGGCTTTTCGCCAACCAAGGCCAAAGAAGCGCTCAAAGTCTGGACGGGATGCAATTTTTTTCAAACCATTCCAGGCAGCACTGCGTACGACGGGGCTTTTAACCGCAACAGCCTGCTGCTGAATATAACGGTAATTCCAACCGAACTCCCCCAATGCATCCAGAAATGCAGCTCTTTCTTCTGGCGTTTGGCTGCGCTCATACCGACGGCGGCACTGAAAATTCATCATTTCGCGGTAATCAGCGTACAAAGGAGGCAAAAATCGTTGAGCAGCCGCATAGAGGTTGGCTTGTACCGACCAGATCAAGGTTGAATCTTTGGCAAGCTTCCAATAGAAAGTAGCGTCCCGACCTTGTCCATAAGTCGCCAGCGTTTTGGCGGCTGTATTGGCCACATGGGCATTCGGATCGCGGAGTGCGTTAAACAACGCTGCGCGGGTGCGTTTGTAATCCAATTTGCCCAAAGCCTGTACAATGTTAATGCGTACGCGGTAATCGGGTTCCTTGGGAAACCAATGTACTAGGGTATCAACGACGTAAGGCTTGGTGGTTTTGCCCAAACTGCTGGCCATGGCCATCCGTACAAAAGGATTTTTTTCTTTGGGTGCCAAAGGAGCCAACTGAGCAGCAAATGTATCGAGTTGTACCGCAGCTCGGGACAGGAAATACGCAGAAATGTAATGAACACGGGGAGAATACTGATTGTTGATCAGCATTTCTACCATACGTTTGGTGGCACTGCTATCAGTAATGCCCCGAAGGCCAAAACGATAAATCCCCCAGGCAAGTCCTTCTTGTAAAATGGAATCCCCAGGCTTGTAAGTGCTGACCGCACTCATTTGTTGAAGCGATTTTTTAGACCCACATTTGCCCACTGCTTCCAGTATGGCGGCATTTACCTTCATGGAAGTGCCAGTACTGTCGAAGCGGTCAAATCCACTAAGCAGAATAGCTTCGGCTGCGGTACAGCGGGTTTGTCCCAACGCGTAAGCTACCGCAAAACGCACATCAGGAGATTCATCTTTGAGTAATTCGCCCAATTGCTCAACAACAGTGCTGTCTTTGATAGAGGCAAAAGCCATCGCTGCTGCATAGCGATAAGAGGGATCAGCGTCTTTTAAAAAGACCAGTAAGCTGTCTGTATTGCGTTGATCTTGCAGTTGATAGATTTCCTGAGCAATATCATCAGCAAAAATATTTGTCCGGACAATGGATGAAGCTTTTTTTTCTTCAGGAGGAATACAATTGGTAAGTCCCCAAAGGCATAATCCAAAAATGGCCAACTGACCAATGCGAGTGTACAACTTCATTCGAAGGTTATTTTTGCGCTCCAAAGCTAATTTCTCAATTGATTTCATCACCGAATTGATCCTCTTTACCCGTTCCGGTGCTTTCTGGGGTCAAGTTCAAGCCTCCTTGGGTATATTGACTGCAATCCAGGGTGATCTTTAGGTCTCCGGGGGGGCGATAAAACCGCTTGTTGAAATCAAAATTAATTCCTTTGGCACTTTCCAATTGCCTGATGAATTCCACAAAAAATGGCTTGGCCATTTTTGCGCCTTGTCCATAAGTCGAAGATCGGAAATGGATCCAACGGTCTTCGCCACCAACCCAGGTGCCCACTACCAAATTGGGGGTCATGCCCATAAACCAGCCATCCACGAAATCATTGGTCGTTCCGGTTTTGCCGCCTACATCACTTTTAATGCCATTGATATTGGCTGCATAGCGCAGCAATTCCACCATCGCGTAATTGGGAGCGGGCTGAATGGCTTGTTCCTCCCGAACTTCAGATTCGTAAATAACTTTACCCATTTTGTCTTCGATGCGCAAAACCGTAGTAGGACGTACAAAAAGACCATTGTTGGCAAAGGTGGAAAAAGCACCCGTCATTTCCATGACGCTCAAATCGGCAGCACCTAGGCAAATTGCCGGACTTTTGGGGACGCGGTACTGACCATTAGGATAGCGCGTACTGCTGTCGATGCCCATGGCATGTACGAGCGTACGCACTGGATCGGTACTGCGCAAGAGTTTTATCAGATTGACCGATACCGAGTTTTTGGATTTGCGCAAGCCTTCCTTCAGGTTGATCAAACGCCCGGAATATTCATTGTTGAAGTTGCGGGGTGTCCAGCGGGAATACAAATTGAAATTGCCTTCTCCGGGTTCAATCGTTTGCGGCACATCGTATGCCAAGTAGCAGGGTGATAATCCATTTAGGGCTATCGCCGAAGCATATACGAAAGGCTTGAATGTAGACCCCACCTGCCGACTGATGCGAATGTGGTCGTATTGGAAGTATTTGGAGTTGATGCCACCTACCCAAGCCTTGACGTAACCACTGTTGGGGTCAACTGCCAAAATTCCCGTCTGCAAAAACATCCGGTGGTATTTGATCGAGTCAAGGGGCGACATGAAGGTGTCTTTTTCAAAATTGCGACCTGGTTCATAAGTGAATACCCGCATCCTGACCGGGCGACGGAAATCCCGTGTCACCACTGCTTGCAGGCGCCTCCATTGGTTGAGCAGCTCCGGAAAAGCAGGATGGTTCATGATCTTGCGGTACAGTGCTGCCAACGGAACGCCAATGATTTTTTGTTCGACTAGTTTTTCGAGGTACCCAGGTGCCGCATTTTCTTTTTCCATGCGATCAATTTCCCGATCGTCTTCGCTGAATACTGTTTTGCCAAATACTTCCGCTTCGATTTGGCGAGTGATGTCACCCAGGTAAAGATCGCGCAATACCTGATAGCGGTCAGTAGCCCGAACACTGTGGTCGAGGGCTGCCTGACGGGTTGCTACTCCTGGGATGTTGTTGTCCGCAGAACTTTTGTATGTCCAGGGGTCTTTGCCACGCCATTCATTCCAGAAGGCTTTCTGTAAGCTGGACATGTGCTTGATCATTGCCCTTTCGGCCAGGCGTTGTATCTCTGGATCAATGGTCGTGTATATCTTGAGGCCATCCCGGTACAAATCATAAGGCGTACCATCGGGGCGTTTGGCGCATTCCTTACTGTTCAGGATGGTTTTTAGGTCTTGACGCAATTCTTCGCGAAAATAGGTTGCGATGCCATCAATGTGGGAAGAACGCCTAAACTGAATGGCCAACTCCGTAACCCTGGCATCATTGTATCGGGTTTCGGTCAGGGCTCCATTTTTTACCATTTGACTCAAAACAATTTCCCGACGTTTTTTGCATAATTCAGGCCGTCGCAAAGGGTTGAAATATGCCGGATTTTGGAGCATTCCAATCAGCATGGCGGCCTCTTGTAGTTCCAGAGTTTTTGGCGTTTTGCTAAAATAAGTATCTGCCGCTGCTTTGATGCCATAGGCATTGTTGACAAATTCGGCCTTGTTGAGGTACATGGTCAGAATCTCTTCCTTGGTGTACTTGCGTTCCAGGCGAACAGCGATGATCCATTCTTTGAATTTTTGCATTACCCGTGACAAACCAGAACCCGGCTTAACGGTAAACAACAATTTGGCCAATTGCTGGGTAATTGTACTGGCTCCCCCCGAACTGCGGTCTCGCAGAAGGACAGTTTTGACCAAAACCCTCCCCAGTGCTTCAAAGTCGATACCCGCATGCTCGTAAAAACGCTTGTCTTCGGTGGCAATCAGCGCTTGCACCAAATAGGGAGAAAGCGAATCGTAAGTAATGGGGATGCGGTTTTCTTTGGCATAAACACCGATGGTTTCACCAGTGTCTCCAATCACTTCGGATGCTTCTTCGCTGCGTGGGTTTTCCAATTCCTTCAATGAAGGCAAATCGGTAAAACACAGGAACACAAAAAACAACAATCCAAAGAGCAAACCATACAACGTAATGCGCCACATCCATTTCACAATGTTGAGATGGGTAGGGTGCTTTGCTCCGCTAAAAAGATAATTGATAATTGTGCGCATAGATTTATGACTTTCACCACAATAGATTGGCTCCAAGGGTTCTTGTTGGAGCCAAAGATACAAATTATTTTATCCAATGTTCAACCTGCCAGCTGCTGGTAATAACGCAAACTTGCGAAAATTGTATCTGCATCAGCAGAACAGTTGATGTGTACCTGGCCGGGAGCGCCAATCAAGGAAAAATTGATCTTTTTTCCTTCGTTTTTCTTGTCATTGCCCATTAAGTGAAGGTAGGCTGCAAAATTGGCCTCGTCGAGTACTTCGTGGCCATAAATCTGGATAAAAAAGGCACTGATTTCCTCCAAATCTGCTGTACTGAGGAAGCCTTGCTGCTGCGACAACCAGGCTTCGCAAACCATCCCAATGGCAATGGCTTCGCCGTGCAGCAGCGGTTCTGAGGTTTCAAGGGCGAAGCTTTCTACAGCGTGACCAATGGTATGGCCAAAATTCAACGCTTTGCGCAGCCCTCTTTCAAACGGATCGACCTCCACCACGTGCTTTTTGATGAGCAAAGAGGGAACAATCAATTTTGGCCAATCAACGGTATCCAATTGGCTAATGCCTTTAATCGTAGCCCACTGCGCTGCATCCTGAATCAAACCGTGTTTGATGATTTCGGCAAATCCACTCCGCAACTCGCGGGTAGAAAGGGTGGTCAAAAAAGCAGGATCGATGAAGACGGCTTTGGGATTGCAAAAAACACCAATGCTGTTTTTGACCATGCCAAAATCGATGCCCAATTTGCCGCCAATGGAAGCGTCGACTTGCGAGAGTAGGGTAGTAGGCACTTGCACAAAATCAACACCTCGTTTATAAGTGCTGGCGCAAAAACCGCCCATATCCCCAATTACCCCACCACCAAGATTGATCACCAGTGCCTGGCGATCTAAGCCTACATTTAGCATTTGTTGCCAAATGTGCTGGCAAGTACCAATGTGTTTGTGTTGCTCTCCGGCAGGAATATGGATCAAATCAAACGCTTGTCCATTCAATGCCCTGATTAAGAGGGGCAAGCAATGGGTTTGGGTATTCTCATCGGCGATGACCAGAATTTGAGTGTATTTTTTTCGGGTCAGGAATTCCTGCCATCCTGTTTCAATTGGCCCTACATATATGGTGTAGTCACTGAGTGCTATGGTTTGCATCGTGAAATTTTCGTAAGAAGTTAATAATTGCCGGTTGTTGCGATTAAATTCATGCTCCAGGCCTCTGGTTTTCCTGCAAACAGCAGCTTGGTTTTACTCCAGGTGCTTTTAAAAAGCTCCGAATGTCGGTATTCATCCAACGCCTCAGGGCTTTCCCAAATGCTAAAGGTAAACATGACCTCGGGCTGCCCTTCCAGGCATAAGAGTTCCAGGTGTTGACATCCCGGAAATTGTCGAATCAGAATTTTACTGCTTTCAAAAATGGCCAAAAAATCGGCAATGCGCTCTTCCTGAAAGGTCATTTTTACCATGCGTTTGAGCATAAGGCTATCCTTTAAAGTCGATTTGAATGGTATCTTCCAATTTGAGTCCTAACATGCTACTGGCTTTGCCCATATTGATGGCCAACTCCAGGTAATCCGCAGAATTGATCAAACACAAACTTTCTCCTACCGCGACATCGTAGTAATTGCGACTCAGTTTGAGAATCGGGTCATGGCGCTTGAAATAAAGCTCGAAAGACCGATTTTTACCCACCCGCTCAAACAGCTCTTTGTTGATGTTGGAAATTGCATTTTCGTATTGGTCGATGTAAATTACGGCCCCCCTAATCCGGTTGGGACTGATCACCGGTTGAAAGGTGATGCGTTGTACCATATCCAAAACGGGCTCCGCAAATTGATCAAAGCTTTGACCTTGCATCAGGTGCCAAACCGTTTGAGCAAAGACGTCTTTGATGGGAAAAGCGCTTTCGGAGGGCACGGTCAATGAAAATACAGGTTCATCCAACTGATCAAAAAGCAGTGCGAACAAGCCATTGTCGGGCGCTATGAAAAAATGCCCAGCATGAGCCAGCCCCAAAAAACGTTGCTCCGCGCTAGCCAGGTCATTTACCCCGATGAGGTGAATGGTGCCACTCGGAAAGTTTTTCCAGGTGTTGCGCAAGATGAAAGCGGCCTGAACGATATCGTAATTGTTGATGTGGTGCGAAACATCGATAATCTGCAAATCAGGCTTGGCGCACAGTAAGGCTCCCTTGACCAGAGCTGCGTAATAATCCTGTAATCCAAAGTCGGTGGTCAATGTCACGATGCCCATTCCCAGTAAGTTTTTCTTTTTTTATCCACAAACGAGATTTTATCCGCAAACGAGTTGCGTTGAACGGCGCTAAAATCTTAATTTTACCCAAGAATCAGGTAAAGCTTGGAACAAAATTATCGTTTCAAGCCTTTGCTTGTATATCATTTGATTTTCAAACCCATTTTTGCTCATAAATAAAAACGACGGAGGGACTATTGAGCGAAATTATCTTAACCATTGAAGGCGTTGATCCTCTGGAACTTTTCGGAGAGAACAACGTAAAATTAAACCTCTTACGCAAGGCTTTTCCAGAAATTACCATTACCTCGCGGGGTAGTAATCTGAAGCTTGCCGGCGAAAAGAAGTACACACAAGCCGCTAAGGCAAAGTTTGAAGCGATGGTCAAGCTGCTCAAAGAGCAACATGAACTCACCACTCAAACTGTAGAAGATTTGCTGTTGGGCGAAAACCTCTGGGAAACACGCCTTCCGGAATCTGACAACAACCGCACCATTTTGTATACCCGCGAGGGTAAACCCATTAAGGCCAAAACCAAAAACCAGCGTAGATTGGTGGAAGCCAGCGAAACGAACGACATCGTTTTTGCCGTTGGTCCTGCGGGTACAGGTAAAACCTATACCGCTGTGGCATTGGCGGTGCGGGCACTCAAAAACCGTAAGGTCAAAAAAATCATCCTGACTCGACCTGCGGTCGAAGCGGGGGAAAACCTGGGCTTTTTACCTGGTGACTTGAAGGAAAAAATCGATCCTTACTTGCGGCCTCTTTACGATGCATTGGATGACATGATTGCTCCGGATAAACTGGCGCAGTTCATGGCCAATCGCATCATCGAGATTGCTCCCTTGGCCTTTATGCGTGGGCGGACGCTGGACAATGCCTTCATCATTCTGGACGAAGCACAAAACTGTTCTACGCTGCAGCTCAAAATGTTTTTGACCCGCTTGGGGCCCAGCGCGCAGTGTATCATCACCGGTGACTTGTCGCAAATTGACTTGCCATATAATCAAAAATCTGGCTTGTACCGCGCTTTGCACCTGTTGCGTCATGTGGATGGCATCGCTGAAGTAGAACTCAACTCGGATGACGTGGTACGACACCGCCTGGTCAAGGAAATCATCAATGCTTACGAGAAATCGGATAAAGCATTGCGGGCCAGAGCAGAAAAAGAAGCAAAAGAAAACGGGACATTTGAAGAAGAGTAGGGTAAGCCCTACGTGGCTTGCCTCATGTAACAAGCCCTACGTGGCTTGCCTCATGTAACAAGCCCTACGTGGCTTGCTACACAGGA